>NZ_SDFT01000060.1:0-32293 GCF_004916815.1 Pantoea sp. R102 | reverse complement strand
GGTCGCCATAAATGGCGCCCCTACAGCATGACAGAGCGCGCATTGATGCGCACCGGGTAATCACGCATGGGGTGGGTAACAGGTGAAAAAAGGCCTCCGACCGAGGCCAACACTAACAAAAGCGTGTCGCTAAGACACAGATAAGGGTTCGTTTCACATCGCATTGTCTGCAGATGGTGCAAAGAAAACATTTATTTCGTTTTAATTGAATTATGAAATAACGGATATTGGATCTGCCTCGCAAAAATTTCATATTTCGTTTCATCCAGCCACGCTGCGGCGCTGACCCTCTCGCTGACTGCTCGTCCTGCGAATCTCCCTGCTGCTGATTACGGGCGCAGGCAGCATCGGCATTGTCATCAGGCCCGCACTTTGCGCCAGTCCGCTAACGCTGGCGGAAAAATGCGATCCAGGCCGCTAAAAGTAAATTTTCCAAAAAGAACTATTTGAAAAATTTATTTCACTGTAATAGCTTCATAGCACGCTTTCCGTATTGCCTGATCGGGCGCGACCCAGACTGACCCGCGGCCTGCAGGGACCTTACACATCAAAGAGGCAACGACATGACTATCGTAGGAAACTTTATCGGCGGCAAAATCACGCACAGCGCCAGCAACGAAACCATTCCGGTCTACGATCCGGCGACCGGCAAAGTGATCCGCGAACTGACGCAAAGCACGGCGGCAGAAGTGGCGCAGGCCATTGAGGTCGCCCATGCGGCGTTTCCGGAATGGTCGAAAACGGCGCCGCTGCGTCGTGCCCGCGTCATGTTCAACTTCAAAGCGCTGATGGAAAAACATCGCGATGAACTGGCGGCGCTGATTGTTTCTGAGCACGGTAAAGTCTGGTCCGATGCGCTGGGTGAGCTGACGCGCGGCATCGAGGTGATCGAATTTGCCTGCGGCATTCCGCACCTGATCAAAGGGGAAAACTCACCGAACGTCGGTTCCGGCGTTGACAGCTATTCGCTGATGCAGCCGGTGGGCGTGGTCGCGGGCATTACGCCGTTCAACTTCCCGGCGATGGTGCCGCTGTGGATGTTCCCCATCGCGCTGGCGTGCGGTAATACCTTTGTGCTGAAGCCGCCGGCGCTCGATCCTTCTGCCTCGGTACGCATGGCTGAACTGCTGAAAGAAGCGGGGCTGCCGGATGGTGTGTTCAACGTGGTGCACTCCTCAAACGAAGACGCCGAGCAGCTGTATAAAGATCCTCGCATCGCGGCGGTCAGCTTCGTTGGCTCGTCCGGCGTGGCCGAGCACATCTACAAAACCGCCAGCGCGCATGGCAAACGCGTGCAGGCCTTCGGCGCCGCGAAAAACCACGCCATTGTGATGCCGGATGCCGATCTGGATGCCACTGTGAACGCCATCATGGGCGGTGCTTTCGGTTCTGCCGGGGAACGCTGCATGGCGCTGCCGGTGGTGGTGGCGGTTGGCGACGATACAGCCGATAAACTGATTTCGCGCCTGACGCCGCTGATCAAAGCGCTGCGCGTGGGGCCGGGCATGCAGCAGGGTGCCGAAGAGAATGAAATGGGGCCAGTGGTATCCGCTGCGCACCAGAAGAAAGTGCTGGGCTACATCGACAAAGGTGAGCAGGAAGGCGCGACGCTGGTGGTTGATGGACGCGGCGTGAAAGTCGCGGGCCATGAAGAGGGCTACTACGTTGGCGGTACGCTGTTCGATAACGTCACGCCGGAGATGGTGATTTGGCGCGAAGAGATTTTCGGACCGGTGCTGAGCATCATGCGCGCCAGCGACTTCGACAGCGCGCTGCAGCTGGTGAATAGCCACGAATTTGGTAACGGCAGCGCCATCTTCACCAGCAACGGCCATACTGCCCGTGAATTTGTGCACAACGTGGAAGCGGGCATGGTGGGCGTCAATGTGCCGGTGCCCGTGCCGATGGCGTTCCACAGCTTTGGCGGCTGGAAGCGTTCAGTGTTTGGTGCGCTCAACGTGCACGGTCCGGACGGGGTGCGTTTCTACACCCGCATGAAAACGGCGACCGTGCGCTGGCCGAGCGGTCAGCAGACCGTTTCTGAATTCAGTATGCCAACGCTGGGTTAATGTCGCGCAACAGGAGAAACAGGATGTCACTGATTTCAAAAGTGCAGCAGCCGGACAGCCACGGGCGTATCCAGCACGTGACGCCCGAGAGCGCCGGCTGGGAATATGTGGGCTTTGACGCTTATCTGCTGAAAAAGGGCCAGACGCTGCGGTTAAGCAGCGGCGAGAGAGAGCTGTGCCTGGTGCTGGTGGCCGGTCTGGCGTCGGTGAAAACCCGCGACGCAGAATTCCCTGGCATCGGTAAGCGCCTGTCGCCGTTTGAGCGCACGCCGCCTTACTCGGTTTACGTGCCGCATCATGATGAGGTTGAAGTCACTGCCGACAGCGATCTGGAACTGGCGGTATGCAGTGCGCCGGGCAGTGGCAATCTGCCGGCGCGGCTGATTGCACCGCAGGATGTAGGCGTGGAGCACCGTGGCAAAGGGCGCAACCAGCGCCTGGTGCATAACATTCTGCCGGATAATCAACCGGCCGACAGCCTGCTGGTGGTCGAGGTGTATACCGACGAGGGCGCGACCAGTTCGTACCCCAGCCACAAGCACGATGAGAAGGACAGCCCGGACGAAACCTATCTGGAAGAGACCTATTATCACCGTTTCGATCCTGAGCCCGGTTTCGCCATGCAGCGCGTATACACCGACGACCGTTCGCTCGACGAGTGTATGGCCCCGTATAACCGCGATGTGGTAACGGTGCCGCGCGGGTATCATCCGGTGGCGACTCTGGCCGGTTACGATAACTATTATCTGAACGTGATGGCCGGGCCGGTACGGCTGTGGAAATTTACCTGGGAAAAGGATCACGCCTGGGTGAACAGTGAGCAGTATCCGCGCCGTTAATCGGGTCTCCGCGCGGTCGCCGGAAATGCGCACCAGGTTAAACGGCACACGCATTCACTGATGCGCACAGATAAAAAAGGCAGCCAGATGGCTGCCTTTGTTCCATTCGGTACCCGGGGTTTATTCGCTGCTGCTGTTATTCAGCGCCAGCGACACCGCCAGGGTTTGCGCCAGGCACAGCGAGGCCACCTGCGAGCGGAAGCCATCCACCTGCGCTTCGCGCACCACAAAACAGACATCGCTGAACGCTGCCAGCGGGCTGACCTGGCTGTCGGTGATGGCGATCTGATGCGCGCCACGTTTAGCGCCCAGCTCCACCAGTTCCACCGCTTCGCGCGCATACGGCGAGTAGCTGATAGCGATGACCACGTCTTTCGGATTCACCATGCTGAGCTGTTCAGTGAACATGCCGCCCAGGCCATCAATCAGAAAAGCGCGACGCTCCAGATGGCGCAGCGCATACACCAGATACGAGGCCACGCTGAACGAGCGGCGCAGACCGATGATGTAGATGTTCTCCGCCTCGTTGAGCATCTTCACCGCTTTGTTCAGCTGGTCGGGATTCGCCTGCATCGCCAGCTGCTGCAGCGCCTGGCTGTTGACCATGGTAAAGACGTTGAGGATCTCCACCGGGCTCTCCGGTGAGCTGGCGCTGTCGTCGGTGGCCGTCTGGCGGAACAGGCGCGCCCGTTCGGTATAGTTCACGGTCTCTTCCATCAGGTGCTGACGAAAGACCTGTTTCATTTCGTTGAAGCCGCTAAAGCCGAATGCGTTGGCGAAGCGGATCAGCGTGGAGGGCGGAACATCCGCCTGCTGGGCGATAGAGGCGACGGTATCAAACGCGATGCTGTTGCTGTTATCAAGGATATAACGAGCCACCTGCTTCAGGCGTTTACTCAGCGTCTCGTAGCGACGACGGATATCGTCCTGTAACAAGGTTAATTGCGTTGGGTTATTGGTCATTACTTCGGCCCGTCAGAAAAGGAAATATGGCTGGATAATGAGCGCTATAGTACCAGATGGATGGAAAATTTCATTTGTTTGACGCTATCGTGAAGGCTATTTCATCGGTTTATGAATTGCCTCACAAAACTCAGGGGGTTGAGGGCTTGCCCTCACCCTAACCCTCTCCCGCAGGCGGGAGAGGGAACAGTCCGGAGCGGTTTATGAGACAGGTCGCAAGGTTTTGCTTCTTCATTCAGTGAGAGAGGGGACAGTCCGGAGCGGTCTGACAGGGCTGGTACAATGCTTAACGACCTGCCTGAACGGCTCCCTCTCCCGGTGGGAGAGGGCTGGGGTGAGGGCATCCGCTCGCAACACACTAAAAAGCGGCCCGTCAGGCCGCTTCTCAGTACATCCTCTTCAAATCCGTCAGCCGCGCGCGGCGCGCCAGTAGCCAATCAGGCGCAGATAATTGCCTTTCACGGTCTCAATCAGCGCCTTATCATCCAGCTCACCGTTCAGCCACTGGCGTGACGGCTGGCCAAAAATGGTGCGACCGACGGCAAAACCTTTCACCCACGTCGCCTGCGCGGCGGCGGCGAAGCCGGCTTTCAGCTTCTCTTCCGGCGCATCAAGGCCGAGTAACAGAATGCCGCGACAGTGCGGATCCTGCTGCTCAATCAGCTCGCCGATCGCCTGCCAGCTCTCCGCCGTCAGCGGTGGTAACTTCCACCAGTCCGGCTGCACGCCCAGGCTATAGAAGTGGCTCAGCATGTCGTAATAGTAGGACTCGTTACGGTCCGGGTTGCTCTCCGGCAGAATCACTTCCAGCAGCAGCTCGTGCCCGCTTTTGTTACAGCTGCGCCACACGTCAAGAACCAGCTCGTCCTGCTCTTTACGCAGTTCAGCACTGTCATGGGGATGATAAAACACCAGGCACTTGACGACGTGTTCGGCCGGCCAGTCCACTAGCTGAGAGCCAATATTGCCGTGCTCAAGACGCAGTGGTCGTGAGCTCGGCAGCTCGATGGGCCGCCCAATCCACCAGTGCTTGCCGGTGATGGCGTTGAGCGCTTTCTGGCCGTACGTGGTATCCGCCAGGATGCCACTCTTCTCATTGAGACCGGCTTCGTTAGCCGCCTCCTGTGCCGCCTGCAGCAGCAGCAGCTTCAGCTGCGGAATGCGCTCCTCGCTGACGCCCGCTTCGCGCGCCATATCGGCCAGCTGTTTACGGTGGTCAAAGGCGAACACATTCAGCTCCGGCCACTGCTGCTTACGCGTGGTAACGCGATGCAGATGATTGAGGCGCGCGTCCAGATCCGGGCGTTTCACCGCGTTATCGCGGCTGAGGAAATCGTCCAGCTCTTCTTTCGTTGGCATCGCCGGCGCACAGCCGTGACGGGATACCACCAGCGCGCCACAGGCGTTGGCGTAGCGGCACGCCTGCTCCCAGCTCTCATCGTTGAGCCAGCCGCGCAGCAGGCCCGACATAAACGCATCGCCGGCGCCCAGCACGTTGAGCACCTCAACGCGCACGCCGCTGTGCAGGCGCGTCTGTTCCCAGCTATCGGGAATCTCGCCCTCAAACACCACACAACCCAGCGGCCCGCGTTTGCAGACCAGCGTGGCGCTGCTGGCCTTACGTACATTTTTCAGCGCGGTCAGCGTATCGGTACTGCCACCGGCGATATGGAACTCTTCTTCCGTTCCGACGATCAGATCGAAATAGTGCACTACTTCCTGCAGCTGCTGCGTCACCTGGCCGGATTCGATGAAACGCGTTTCACCGTCACCCAGTGACGTAAGACCCCATAGCACCGGGCGATAATCGATATCCAGCGCGGTGCGCAGGCCGTTGCGCCGGGCGATATCCAGCGCTTTCAGCACCGCCGCCCGCGTGTCCGGATGCGACAGGTGGGTGCCGGTTACCGCCACGGCGCGGGACGAGGTAATGAACTCTTCGCGAATGTCCTCGGGAACCAGCCCCATATCCGCACAGTTGTCGCGATAGAAAATCAGCGGAAAGGTCTCTTCGTCTTTGATGCCGAGAATCACCAGCCCGGTCAGGCGCTGCTTATCGGTGATCAGCCCGTCAGTATTGCAGCCCACGCGCTGCAGCTCTTCACGCAGGAAGCGGCCATTGTGTTCGTCACCGACGCGTGCCAGCATCGCCGACTTCAGCCCCTGAATCGCGGTGCCATAAGCTACGTTGCCGGAAGAGCCGCCGAGGTATTTGTTAAAGCTGGTCATATCTTCCAGGCGCGAGCCAATTTGCTGGCCGTAAAGATCGACGGCGATGCGTCCAATACAAATCACATCAAGCCGCTTCTGTTGTGTACTCATACTGATGGTTTCCTTCTGTGATAAGCAGACACGGCGGGCGCTGCCGCCCACTATCAAGCGCAATGCTTCCGGGGTCTCAGGGTGCCTGACTGGCTATGTGGGCAGTATGAGGAATAAAAATTCCAAACACAATATGAAATGAAACATCCATCGCGATTTTGTGAGCCAGGTAAAACTCTGGTGCCGCTACCTTTCCCGCCCTTTACGGCTTGCCCGTTTCGCGGGTGCTCTGGCTTGTGAGCCAGCTCGCAGGAAATGATGACGGATGAGAGGAAGCTGCTGACGTGAAATGAAATTTCGTTATGATGACTGAGGCATAGCAGGCTGTTTCACTTTGCTGTCATCCCGTCCCGTCATCGCCCGCGTTTCAGCGCCGAATTTGATCTTCATCGCAAAATGAAATGTTTCTTCTGTAATCAGGTTTAATGGAAAAAACATTTGTTTATAATCGCCACACGTTTCACTTAGCGTCGGGCGCGTTTTCACCGCCGACCCGAATCGCGTCGTACCCCCTGAGCGGGTACCACATGTAAAGGAAGAAGCATATGGGCACTATCAGACTGACTACCGCACAGGCGCTGGTGAAATTTCTGGATAACCAGTACCTGAACGTTGACGGCGTTGAAACCAAATTCGTGCACGGCATCTTTGCTATTTTCGGCCACGGCAATGTGCTCGGCCTCGGCCAGGCGCTGGAGCAGGACAGCGGCGATTTACAGGTGTATCAGGGCCGTAACGAGCAGGGTATGGCGCACGCTGCCATCGGTTTTGCCCGGCAGTCGCTGCGCCGTCAAATCATTGCCTGTACCTCTTCCGTCGGACCGGGTGCCGCCAACATGATTACCGCGGCAGCCACGGCAACAGCCAACCGGATTCCACTGCTGCTGCTGCCGGGCGATGTGTTCGCCACGCGCCAGCCGGACCCGGTGCTGCAGCAGATCGAGCAGAGTCACGATCTCAGCATCAGCACCAACGATGCCTTCCGCGCAGTGAGTAAATACTGGGACCGCGTGAGCCGTCCGGAACAGCTGATGACCGCCTGTATCAATGCGCTGCGCGTGCTGACCGATCCGGCGGAAACCGGGGCGGTAACGCTGGCGCTGCCGCAGGATGTGCAGGGCGAAGCCTGGGATTTCCCGGAATACTTCTTCCAGAAACGCGTGCATTTGCTTGACCGGCGTCTGCCGACGGCGGCCCAGCTGGACGCGGCGCTGGCATTGATTGCGCGTAAGCGCAAGCCGCTGATTGTAGTGGGTGGCGGCGTGAAATACTCCGATGCCGGTCAGGCGCTGCTGAGCTTTGCCGAGCGTTTCAATATTCCATTTGCCGAAACGCAGGCCGGCAAAGGCACCATCGTTTCCGACCATCCGCTGAATGTGGGCGGCGTGGGTGAAACCGGCTGTCTGGCGGCGAACCTGCTGGCCAAAGAGGCCGATCTGGTGATCGGTATTGGTACGCGCTATACCGATTTCACTACGGCTTCAAAATGGATCTTCCAGCATCCGGAAATCAGCTACCTCAACATTAACGTCAACAACTTCGACAGCTACAAGCTGGATGGCGTGCAGCTGCTGGCGGATGCACGCGAAGGATTAACCGCGCTGGAAGCCGGACTGAACGGCTTTGAGAATCACTGGGGTGGCCAGATTGAACAGGCGCAGAGCAAGCTGCTGAAAGAGACGCAGCGCGTGTACGCCGCCACTTTCAACACCGATGACTTTATTCCGGAAATCGCTGACCACATCGATCGCACCGCGCTGTTCGCCGAGTTTGAGCGTTTGACAAAGTCGGTGCTGACGCAGAGCAGCGTGCTGGGCACCTTAAACGAACAGCTGCCAAAGGATGCGGTGATTGTCGCCGCCGCCGGCAGTCTGCCGGGTGACCTGCAGCGCGTATGGCGCACCAAAGATTACAACGCGTATCACGTTGAGTACGGCTACTCGTGCATGGGTTACGAAGTGAATGCCGCGCTGGGCGTGAAGCTGGCACAGCCGCAGCGCGAAGTCTACGCCATGGTGGGTGACGGCTCGTTCATGATGCTGCACTCCGAGCTGGTCACCTCGATTCAGGAAGGGGCGAAAATCAACGTCATCCTGCTGGATAACATGACCAATGGCTGCATCAACAACCTGCAGATGGAACACGGCATGGACAGTTTCAACACCGAGTTCCGCTTCCGTAATCCGCAGGGCGGCAAGCTGGATGGCGGCTTCGTGCCGGTTGATTTCGCGGCGATAGCCGCCGGCTACGGCTGTAAAACCTACCGTGTCACCACGCTGGAGCAGCTGAAGGCGGCGCTGGAAGATGCGCAGCAGCAGACGGTTTCGACCCTGATTGACATCAAAGTGCTGCCAAAAACCATGGTGCACAAATACTTCAGCTGGTGGCACGTCGGCGTGGCGCAGGCTTCCACCTCAGAGCGGACGCAGCAGGTGGCCGACAAGCTCAATCAGCATATTCAACAGGCGCGTAAGTACTAACCCTTTTCAGGCCGGCGCTGCCCGGCCCGTTTTACCCTACTTATCCGACTCTACAGGTGTAATTATGACGCTCAAACTCGGTGTAATCGGTACCGGCGCAATTGGTCAGGAACATATTCGTCGCTGCAACAACGTGCTGCAGGGCGCAAAAGTGGTGGCGGTTTCAGACATCAATGTGGAAGGTGCACGCGCGGCGCTGCAGCGGCTGAATATCCAGGCCGAAGTGTATCAGGATGGCCATCAGGTGATTAACTCGCCGGAAGTGGATGCCGTGCTGGTGACCTCGTGGGACCCGACGCATGAAGAGTTCACGCTGGCCGCGATTGCCGCCGGGAAACCGGTGTTCTGCGAGAAGCCGCTGGCACTGAGCGCGGAGGGCTGCCGTCGCATTGTCGACGCCGAGATTGCGCACGGCAAGCGTCTGGTGCAGGTGGGCTTTATGCGCCCGTATGATGCCGGCTATCGCGCGCTGAAAAAGGTGATCACCGATGGTGACATCGGCGAGCCGCTGATGCTGCACTGCGCGCACCGTAATCAGAGCGTCGGCGAGAATTACACCACCGACATGGCTATTACCAACACCCTGATACACGAGCTGGATGTCCTGCGCTGGCTGACCGAGGACGATTACAAAAGCGTGCAGGTGGTGTTCCCGCGCACGACCTCAAAGTCACACGCGAAGCTGAAAGATCCGCAAATCGTGCTGTTTGAAACGCAGAAGGGCATCCGCATCGATGTGGAGATCTTTGTGAACTGCGCGTATGGCTATGACATTCAGTGTGAAGTGGTGGGCGAGGAGGGCATCGCCAGACTGCCGGAGCCGTCGGCGATTCAGATGCGCAAAGATGCCCGCCTTGGCAACGCGCTGCTGACCGACTGGAAAGATCGCTTTATCGACGCCTACGACGTTGAGCTGCAGGCGTTTATCAATGATGTGAAAGCAGGCCAGCTGAGCGGGCCTTCCGCCTGGGATGGCTTTGCCGCCTCGGTGGCTGCTGATGCCTGCCTGAAGGCGCAAACCAGCGGCGCGATTGAGCCCGTTGCCATGCCGCCGCGTCCGGCGTTTTACCAGAAATAATCAGGCGCGTGCGCTAAACCTATCCACGGCAGCGGATTACCGCTGCCTCTCTGTATCAGGGAGCTGAAAATGAACCAAGAGAACGTCAAACTGGCGATTGCGCCGATTGGCTGGACCAACGACGACATGCCGGAACTCGGCAGCGAAAATACTTTCCAGCAAACGGTCAGCGAAATGGCGCTGGCGGGTTTCACCGGCAGCGAAGTGGGCAGCAAGTATCCGCGCGATCCGGCGGTGCTGAAGCCGATGCTGGATATCCGCGGTATGCAGATTTGTAACGCCTGGTTTAGTACCTTTTTTGCCAACGGTGACAAAGCGAAAACCATCGATCAGTTCATCAATCACATGAATTTCCTGCACGCCATGGGCGCGCGCGTGATTGGCTGCTCGGAACAGAGCAAAAGCATTCAGGGCACGTCGCTGCCGGTGCTGGAGCAGAAGCCGGTTTTCACGGACGAAGAGTGGCGCCTGACGGCAGAAGGTTACAACGAACTGGCGGCGATCGCGGCGCAGAAAGGGATGCGCGTGACGCTGCATCATCACATGGGCACCGGCATTCAGACGCCAGCCGAAATCGACCGTTTTATGGCAATGACCAACGATAACGTCGGTCTGCTGTACGACACCGGCCACATTTACTACTCCGAAGGATCACAGCAGGTGATGCTGGATGTGCTGACCCAGCATCTGCCGCGTATTTTCCACGTGCATCTGAAGGATGTGCGTGACAGCGTGGTGGCAGAGGTGCGCGCAAACTCGCTGTCGTTCCTCGACGGAGTGAAGAAAGGCACCTTCACCGTACCAGGCGATGGCGTTATCGATTTCAAACCGGTATTCAAAATCCTCGATGATTACGGCTATAAAGGCTGGATGGTGGTCGAAGCGGAACAGGATCCGGCCATCGCTAACCCATTCGAATATGCAGTAAAAGCCCGTAAATATATTCGTGACAATGCCGGGTTGTAAGATTGACGGTCAGTTAGCGCAATGAATTGCGCCGCTACGGTATGTATGCGTATTGCTAGCGGCGTAATTGGTTTTTTATATTAATGTTGCTCTTTTTTAATCACCTTGCCATCTGGCGTTTCGATGTAGACACCTTGCTGAAATCTATAGAGGAAATTTCTCTCACGCGTCACGGATACTGACATTAATAGTAATTTGTCAATGCAATTTCGGGGCGGTGCCATGTCCCCAAAGCATAAGCGATCTTTTTTTTCCAGCTCCTGATAGCCTTTGCCAAATCTGAAAAAAGATACACTATTAAAGTTACCATTATCTATTGCGGGGATCTGATACTCAGCCAGGATAGTTCGCCTGTTACTTTGCCACCATGCAATCGCTTTCTGTTGAGAGTGAGGAAGATCATTGACAAGAATATCAGTAATTCCATCAGAATGATGCACCGCTATAACATGGACAGGTGGTGAAGAGATGGGATAAAAAAAGAGTAAACTACCGCCGATAAATATAATTATTAGAATTAATATTTTCATCAGGCGCCTCCTTCAATATCAATTATTGCTTCCATGTCTGTCAGGAACGGACGAAAACCAAATTTATCGCTACGCTGCAGAATAAACCAGATCTTAAAGAATTGAAACTGGCGAAATTTTGCCTTGTGAATATCAGCAATGTCGAGGCCAAAATGATCCTGTCCATGGTAGCGAAGTCTCGCCTTCCAGCGATTTCCCGCTAATGTAAGATGCATTATATCTATCTTTGTTGCATGCACGTCATGCACCGTTATGCCCAGCCCATTGATTCTGTCTGTGAAAGAGTCGAATTTGGGGAGAATCGTCCGGCCAATTTCTTTTTTCAGGAAAGAGACGCTCGTTGAAGGCAAACATCCATTTTTGTAGTCGAGATTAGCATTCAGAAAGTCCGTAATGATCAGGCGAGTGCTGTTATCACTCTTGTCGTTGAGAATTCTGTCTTTATATGCCATATCCAGCGACAAATCCCGAAACGGCAGGCCGCTGGAGCGCATAAAATGCTCCAGCATCTTATTTATCAGGAAACGTTGCGGGCCAACAAGCGCGAAAGGTAATGACGTGGTTTGCATCTCAGCAAACAGCAGCCTGGCGCACTCCAGCGGTGAAAGCTTTTCGCCAGGTTTCTCATAAGCACCAGCAAAGCGCGACTGGGGATTATGGAAGGGATGCAGCCGCGTCATGTTCCATGGGTCGACCACATTGGAAATGTGGGTGAGGCCGAATTCGTTTTTCATCCGGCGTTCACAGATATCGCCGTAGCGCATATCGTCAGCGCCATAGTCATTAAACATGCGCTGTGTGGTGAAGATATTGAGCGGAAAAGTGGCTAAAGCCATGCGTGATGCTCCCTGTTACTGACGAGTCCGTTAATCCAGTCGCGGATTATTTAGTCAGTAAGCGGAGCGGTGAGAATTGATCTGGTGCAGTATCTTGTGTGAATAACCTCTCGCCAACACAAAAAGAGAAAAAACAAAACCCCGCGCGGTGGCGGGGTTGAGGACAATGCTTAAGCCGATTAGGAAGCCAGCGACAGCGCCGGTTTCTGGCCGTTTTCTGCCAGCCAGTCGCGGATGCGCGCCTGTTCGGCTTCGCTCAGCCACATACCCTGTTTGGTACGGCGCCAGATGGCGTCGTCCAGCTCGCGCACCCACTCGTGTTTCACCAGGTAACGCAGTTCGGCTTCGTAGAATTCGTGGCCAAAGTTTTCACCCAAATCTTCACGGCTCTTCGCGCCTTCCAGCAGCACTTCAGTACGGCTGCCGTAGGTGCGGGCGAAGTGACGCGCCATGCCTTCGCTGATGAACGGATAGCGACGGCGCAGGCTGGCAGCGTAATCTTCACGCGTACCGGAGAAATCACCGCCTGGCAGCACGGCGTTTTTGGTCCACGCCGGACCGGCATCGGGGTAGTATTTCGCCAGTTTCTCCAGCGCATGCTCCGCCAGCTTGCGATAGGTGGTCAGCTTGCCGCCGAACACGGAAAGCAGCGGTGCCTGACCGTTGTCGTCGTGCACGTCCAGCGTGTAATCACGGGTGATCGCCTGCGGTGAATCGGATTCATCATCGCACAGCGGACGCACGCCGGAGTAGGTCCAGACGATGTCGTCGCTGGTCAGCTGCTTTTTAAAGTGCGCGTTATACACCTTCAGCAGATAGCTGATTTCATTGTCATCGATTTTGACATTTTTCGGATCGCCTTTGTATTCGACGTCGGTGGTACCGATGATCGAAAACTCATCCATCCACGGAATCACAAACACGATGCGATTATCTTCGTTCTGCAGAATGTAAGCCTGCTTCTCGGTGTGCACGCGCGGCACCACAATATGGCTGCCTTTGATCAGGCGAATACCGTACGGCGATTTCAGTTTCAGGCCATCGTCAAAGAACTGCTTCACCCAGGGGCCGGCGGCGTTAACCAGCCCTTTGGCGCGCCAGGTGTAGGTTTTGCCGGTATCGACGTCTTCCGCTTCCACCATCCACAGGCCGGCTTCACGCCAGGCGCGGGTTACGCGGGTGCGGGTGCGCACTTCGCCGCCCTGTTTCACCACTTCCTGCGCGTTAAGCACCACCATGCGCGCATCGTCTACCCAGCAGTCGGAATATTCGAAACCGCGCGTAATTTCAGGCTTCAGGGCCGATTCCGCGCCAAAACGCAGACCTTTACTGCCTGGCAGCGTAGTGCGCTTACCGAGGCGATCGTACATAAACAGGCCCATGCGGATCATCCACGCCGGACGCAGATGCGGGCGGTGTGGCAGACGGAAACGCATCGGGAAGGCGATGTGCGGCGCCATTTTCAGCAGCACTTCACGTTCGGCCAGGGCTTCGCCCACCAGACGGAATTCGTAATGTTCCAGATAGCGCAGGCCACCGTGAATCAGCTTGGAACTGGCAGAGGAGGTTGCACAGGCCAAATCCCGCGCTTCCAGCATCAGCACTGACAGGCCGCGTCCTGCAGCATCCACTGCAATGCCGGCACCGTTGATGCCGCCGCCGATCACGATCAGGTCTTTGGTTTCCACGTCATCTCCTCCGATGTTCGGAATAGTTCTAAAATGTTCGTTTTCGAGCGTAATAATAATCGGAAACCAACATTGACGCCAGCGCTTAACTCAATAAAAACATTCTTGCGTGATATAGCTAACATTTCGGCAGGAAAAAAATCACATATCCACAGGATTTGTCAGGTTATAGCGGCGGCTTATCAGGGTAAACTAACGCCAATTGATGACGAGGTAATGAGAGACCCATGGAAACCTTCGAGTGTATTAACGTCCTGCAGGCTAACGAACATCTGGCACAGGGAGCGCAACTGGTAGACATCCGCGATCCGCAAAGCTTCGCCATGGGCCACGCCACCGGTGCGCAACATCTGACCAATGACAACCTGGCGACGTTTATCGCCGGCGCCCGGCACGACCAGCCGGTGCTGGTGATGTGCTATCACGGTAACAGCAGTAAAGGCGCGGCGCAGTTCCTGTTAAGCCAGGGCTTTAGCGACGTCTACAGCATCGACGGCGGTTTTGATGCCTGGCGCGCGGCGTTTCCGACGCAGGTCGCCACCGGCAGCCTCTGATTGACCGATTAAAGGAAGGAGAGCACCGCATGATGCGCATCACCCAGTTTAACCAGCCGCGCATGGCGCAGGCGTTTGTCGATTACATGGCGACGCGTGGTGTCACGCTGCGCATTGAGCGCGAAAGTCACTGTGTCATTGTGCTGGATGACGACAGCAAGCTGGAGATGGTCGAAAACGAACTCGCGCAGTTCGTGCGCGATCCCAACCATCCACGCTATCAGGCGGCGAGCTGGCACAGCGGTACCACCGACAGCGGTCTGCGTTATGAGCGTGGCAATATCTGGGCAAACATTCGCGAACGCGCAGGTCCGCTCACACTGACCATCATGATCGCCTGCGTGGCGGTGTTTATCCTGATGCAGATTGTCGGCGACGATGTGGTACTCGGCTGGCTGGCCTGGCCGGCGGATTCCTCCCAGTATTTTCAGGTGTGGCGCTGGTTCAGCCACGCGCTGCTGCACTTCTCGCTGCTGCACATTCTGTTCAACCTGATGTGGTGGTGGTATCTCGGCGGTGCGGTAGAGAAGCGCCTCGGCAGCGGCAAGCTGTTCGTTATCATGCTGATTTCAGCGCTGCTGAGCGGCTGGATGCAGGCGAAATTCAGCGGCGTGCTGTTTGGCGGGCTGTCCGGCGTGGTCTATGCGCTGATGGGCTACTGCTGGCTGCGCGGCGAGCGCGATCCCGAAAGTGGCATTTATCTCGAGCGCGGCCTGATTGGCTTCGCTATTGTATGGCTGGTGATTGGCTGGTACGGCGCCTTTGGCCTGTCGATCGCGAACGCTGCGCACGTCACCGGTTTGCTGGTGGGGCTGGCGATGGCGTTCGTTGATACGCGCAAACGCGCACGTCGCTAGCAGCAGGATAAAAAGAACACGGCCTTGAGCCGAGGAGAGAGATGTGAAGCAGACGCAACGTCATGACGCCATTATCGATCTGGTCCGGCGTCAGGGGTATGTCAGTACGGAAGAGCTGGTGGATCACTTTGAGGTCAGCCCGCAGACTATCCGGCGCGATCTGAACGATCTGGCCGATCAAAATAAAATTCAGCGCCATCACGGCGGCGCGGCGCTGCCTTCCAGCTCGGAAAACACCGCGTGGCAGGATCGCAAAATGATGTGGTCGGCGGAAAAGGCACGCATCGCCGAGCGTGTGGCGAGCCAGATCCCGGACGGCGCTACGCTGTTTATTGATATCGGCACCACGCCGGAAGCGGTTGCGCATGCGCTGCTCAACCACAACAATCTGCGTATCGTCACCAACAACCTCAACGTGGCGATTTTGCTGATGGGCAAGCCGGATTTCCGCGTAATTATCGCCGGCGGTGAAGTGCGCACGCGCGACGGCGGTATCATGGGGGAAGCCACGCTCGATTTTATCTCGCAGTTCCGGCTCGATTACGGCATTCTCGGCATCAGCGGTATTGATATGGACGGTTCGCTGCTGGAGTTCGACTATCACGAAGTGCGCACCAAACGCGCCATTATCGAGAACTCGCGCTGCGTGATGCTGGTGGTGGATCACTCGAAGTTTGGCCGTAACGCCATGGTTAACCTTGGCAACATGAGCCTGATTGATTACCTGTATACCGATCAAACCCCGCCGTTAAGCGTACTGAAGGTGATTGAACAGCACGAAGTGCATCTGGAGCTGTGCTGATTTCCCAGGTGCGCATCAATGCGCACCCTGTGAGGCACCTGGCCATCGTTACCAAACCGCACCCTTAGCGCATTGTGCCGTATTGTAGGGTCGCCATTGATGGCGACCAGGCCGCAGCGGCATGCCTTTTTTCACTGCTTCTTCATTTCCCTGTCGCTTTTTTCAGCGTCCGCGGCTTAACTTACTCTTTCAGATTTGCGCTTGCCCGTGTTTACCGTTTCGGATGCAAAGGGATGCACTATGTCGCCGCTAAAATTCAATAAAACCCGCTTTGACGCCGCACTGACCCGCCAGTGGCAGCAGCTCGGACTGACTTCCGCCCGGCAGATGACGCCGCATCAGTGGTGGCAGGCGCTCAGCCGGGCGCTGATGGAACTGCTCGCCGCACAGCCGCCCGTGCCGCCGAAAAGTGCTCAGCGCCACGTTAATTATCTCTCAATGGAGTTTCTGCCCGGCCGGCTGACCGGTAATAACCTGCTCAATCTCGGCTGGTATAACGAGGTGGCCGCCGCGCTGGCAGAGCACGAGGTTGAGCTGAATGAACTGCTGGAGGAGGAGGTCGATCCGGCGCTGGGCAACGGCGGTCTGGGACGGCTCGCGGCCTGCTACATGGATGCGATGGCGACGGTCGGCCAGCCGGCGATGGGGCACGGCCTCAACTATCAGTACGGCCTGTTTCGTCAGTCGTTTGTGGCCGGACAGCAGCACGAAGCGCCGGATGACTGGCAGCGCGATCGCTATCCGTGGTTCCGCTATAACGCGGCGCTGGATGTGCCGGTGGGGCTGGGCGGTAAGGTAAAACAGGAGATTGAGGCGCACGTGGCGAAGGTGTGTGCGCTGGATCCTTACCTGGCAAAGCATCCGGCGCGCGTAGAGTGGATACTGGACGCCGACTGCGCCGAGATCCCGGCCGATCATCCTTTTGTCAGCGCTTTTCAGCAGGGCGTGAGTGACGCGGCACTGAGCCCGCAGCTGGCCGGCTTTGGTGCCCACAGCGACATCGGCCTGCCCAGCACGTTAGGCCAGACGCCGACGGTCAACTTTGGTCCCGGCGATCCGGCGCTGTCGCATCAGCCTAACGAACATGTGCCGATTGCCGATCTGGTGGCCTGCACCAAAGCCATTGCGCTGACGCTGGTGCACTGGTGCGGGCTGGCGAAGGAAGCGGGGCGCTGAGAGCATTAATCACCGCAGTGACGCTGGCCGCAAAAGGCCGGCGTCACGCGTTAGCGCATTCTGTCACTGGCAAGATGATAAACGTCGCTGCGCTCGCGTTTACCGACCGCGACCACGGCGATGATCAACTGGTCATCAATTACCTGATAAACCAGGCGAAACCCGGAAGCCCTGAGTTTAATTTTGTAGCAGTCTTTAATGCCACGCAATTTGGCCGAAGGGATATGAGGATTTTCACAACATTTTTTGAGCTTTTTGGCAAACTGCTGCTGAATGGCTTTATCCAGCTTATGCCACTCCTTCAGGGCTTCTTCCCTGAACTTAACTGTCCATGTCACAGAAAGCTGTCCAAATCCACGTCAATCAGCGGCTGCTGGTGGCGTTCAGTTACCTTTTTAACCAGTTCCTGATCGTCCAGCGCCTCCAGCATTTGCTCGTAAAGTTGTGCGGGAACACAATAAAAGGCGGGCTGATTACGATTAAGAATCGCCACCGGCAAGCCTTCTCCCGCATTGACGGTCGCCATAGGATTCTTTTTTAATTCACTGACGCTGGCGCTCATATCGCTGAGAATGATGTTTGGCATACGTCTCTCCAGACTGGTTAACAGGTCTCAATATTATCAGTTTGGTGACCTGTTAACTAGTCCTGACAGCTTAGCCACTTACGCTTTTCCACCCTCCGCCAGCCAGCATGCACTGGCGGAAGGGACCTGCATTACGGCTGATCGGGCAGCGCGGCAAGTAACTTATCCAGCGTCACCGGATAGTCTCTCACCCGAATGCCGGTTGCATTGTAGACCGCATTAACCAGCGCGGCACCGACGCCACACAGCCCCAGTTCACCGACGCCTTTGGCTTTCATCGGCGAAGAGACCGGATCGGTATCATCGAGGAAAATCACCTCCTGCTCGGGCACATCGGCGTGTACCGGCACTTCATAGCCTGCCATGTCGTGATTGACGAAGTAGCCGAGCCGGGTGTCCACCGCCAGCTCCTCCATCAGCGCGGCGCCGAGGCCCATGGTCATCGCGCCGATCACCTGGCTACGCGCGGTTTTGGGGTTGAGGATGCGCCCCGCGGCACACACCGCCAGCATGCGCCGCACGCGCACTTCGCCGGTGGCACTGTCGACCGCCACTTCAACAAAATGGCCGGCAAAAGTGGATTGCTGGAAGGTTTTGTCCAGATCGCCGAATTCCATGGTCTCTTCCGCCATCAGCGGACCCGCCGCAGTGAGCGGCAGGCGCTGCCCGTTGGCGTGAATGTGCCCATCGGCAAACTCTGCGCTTTCCGCATCGAGACCCAACTGTGCGGCAACCTTCTCGCGTAGCCGGACGCAGGCCGCATACACCCCGGCCGTGGAAGTATTGGCTCCCCACTGGCCACCCGAACCCGCCGAGACAGGAAACGCCGAATCGCCGAGCCGCACGCTGACCTGCTCAATCGGCACGCCCATCATCTCGGCTGCCGTCTGGGCAATGATGGTGTAGCTGCCGGTGCCGATATCGGTCATGTCGGTTTCGACAGTGATTGTGCCTTGCGCATCCAGCTGCACGCGCGCGGCAGAGGGCGCCAGCAGGTTGTTACGGAAACCGGCTGCCACGCCCATGCCCACCAGCCAGCGCCCCTCGCGCCGCTGCCCGGGTTGCGCACTGCGCTCCGCCCAGCCAAATTTGCTGGCGCCGGTGCGCAGGCATTGCACCAGCTGGCGGCGTGAAAAGAAGCGCTCCGGATGCAGCGGATCGACCTGTGTATCATTGATGATGCGAAACTCAACCGGGTCGATACCGGCGATGGCGGCCATTTCATCCATGGCGATCTCCAGCGCCATCAGACCGGGCGCTTCACCCGGCGCACGCATCGCGTTGCCCTCGGGCAGATCGAGTTCGGCGAGGCGCAGCCCGGTAAGCCGGTTGGCGGCGGCGTAGAGTAATTCAGTCTGCTGCACCGCAGTTTCCGGCGTTCCGCCCGGCAGATTACCGGACCAGCTTTCATGGGCAATGGCGGTGAGATGGCCTTGCGCATCGGTAGCTAATCGGATGCGCTGCCGCGTCGCTGGCCGGTGCGTGGTGTTGTTGGGGATCATCGGGCGCGGCACCATCACTTTCACCGCGCGTCCCACGGCGCGCGCCCCCAGAGCCGCCAGCAGCGCATCGCTTCGTAAAAACAGTTTGCTGCCGAAGCCACCGCCGACGTAAGGAGACAGCACGCGCACCTTTTCCATCGGCATGTCGAGCGTGTGCGCCAGGTCGGTATGGCACCAGTTAATCATCTGATTCGAGGTCCAGACCGTCAGGTGATCGTCCTGCCACAGCGCCATGGAAGCGTGCGGTTCCATTGCCATATGGCTTTGATCGGGCGTGGTGTAGGTGGCGTCCAGCGTAAAGGCTGCGCTGTGCAGGGCAGCATCGACGTCGCCCAGTGTTTTATCCGGCTCACCTTCGGGTGACGTTGTCACCTCTGGCTGGGCCGCTTCAAGATCGTAAGCTCCCGTTTCAGCCTGGCAGTTAACCTTAACCAGCTGCGCGGCTGCACGTGCCTGCTCAAAGGTCTCCGCCACCACCAGCGCCACGGCCTGGTGGTAGTGTTCGATTTTATTATTTGCCAGCAGCGTCGCGGTGTTGCGCTCTGCCTTGTTGAGCTTACCGGCGGTTGCTCCGGTGACGATGCCGAGCACGCCCGGTGCCTGTGCTGCGGCGTGGGTGTCAATCGAGAGAATATTGCCTTTGGCAACTGGCGCGCCGACCACATAACCGTAGGCCGCATCCGGTGCTTCAGCGTGCCATTCATAGGCGTAATGCGCCGAGCCGGTGGTTTTTAACGGCCCGTCGATGCGTGCCAGCGGCTGGCCGACGACGCGCTGCTGGTCGATAGGATTGGCGGTTGCAGGTGTGTCAAATTTCATGCGTTGCTCCTCGCTTCCGCGATCGCTGAGGCGAGCGTGCGCTGCGCCAGCAACAGTTTGTATCGGTTGGCTTCAGTGGGACGCGCATCAGCAAACAGCACATCGCAGACCGCCTGCGCCCCGTGAGGAAGTTCAGCATCCGCCGCCGCGCTGCGCCACGGCTGATGGGCCACGCCGCCGACGGCCACCCGGCCGCCACCCTCAGGCAGGATAACCGCTGCTACTGAGACCAGCGCAAAGGCGTAAGAAGCGCGATCGCGCACCTTACGGTAAATGTGCGTGCCACCCAGCGGTGCAGGCAGGGTAACCGCAACGATCAGCTCACCCGGCTGCAGCACGGTTTCGATATGCGGCGTGTCGCCCGGTGCGCAGTAGAATTCAGCGATGGGAATGGCGCGCTGGCTGCCATCAGGGCTGACGGTTTCAATCACCGCATCCAGCAGTCGCATCGCCACCGCCATATCGCTGGGATGGGTGGCAATACAGGCTTCGCTGACACCCACTACCGCATGCTGGCGGCTGAATCCTTCGCGTGCGGCACAGCCCGTACCCGGCTGACGCTTGTTACAGGGTTGATTAACATCGTAAAAATAGGGACAGCGCGTGCGCTGCAGCAGGTTGCCGGCGGTGGTGGCCTGATTGCGCAGCTGGCCAGAAGCACCCGCCACCAGCGCGCGCGTCAGCACGGCATAGTCGCGCCGGATGCGCGCGTCTGCCGCCAGATCGGTATTGCGCACCAGCGCACCAATACGTAAGCCGCCCCCGGCGGTGGGCTCAATGCTGTCCAGCGCCAGTCCGTTAACATCAATCAGGTGCGCCGGGGTTTCAATTTCCAGCTTCATCAGATCAAGCAGATTGGTACCGCCGGCGATAAAGCGTGCGCTCGGATGCTGCATCGCGCTGCTGGCAGCCTGTGCGGGCGTCGCTGCCCGTTCAAAGGTAAAGGCTCTCATGCTTTCTGGCCTCCGGCGTACTCTTCAATGGCGGCAAGGATGTTGGCATAAGCGCCGCAGCGGCAGAGGTTGCCGCTCATGCGCTCACGAATTTCTTCATCGCTCAGCGCTGGCGCGGCGGTCAGATCGCCCGTGACATGGCTGGGAATGCCCGCCGCAATTTCCTGCAGTACCGCCAGCGAGGAGCAGATTTGCCCCGGCGTGCAGTAGCCGCACTGATAGCCGTCGTGGCGGATAAAGGCGGACTGCAGCGGGTGCAGATCATCCGGCGTGCCGACGCCTTCAATGGTGGTCACTTCGGCATCCTGCTGCATCACCGCGAGAGTGAGGCAGGCGTTGATGCGCCGGCCATTGACCAGCACGGTACAGGCACCGCACTGACCGTGATCGCAGCCTTTTTTGGTGCCGGTCAGGTGTAAATGCTCGCGCAGCGCGTCCAGCAGCGTGGTGCGGGTATCCACGTTAAGCTGCTGAGGTTCGCCGTTCACCTGCAGCGTGACCGGCACCGTGACGGGGGCCGGCGCGGCGGAACCGGCACCGGCTGTCAGCCGGGCTCGCTCTGTCTCTTCCTGCTGCGGTGAATACCGCTGGGTCTTCTCATCGCGTGGGTTGCTCATGCCTTTGCCTCCGGACAAGTGGCGAAATGAAATCTCAATGACACCGATTTTTATAAGGTTTTGGAAAACTTTAAGCATAGACGTCAATACGCAGACGACCATGCGGCAGGGCGAAACCGATCCCAGCAACGGACAAGTCTGAAGCCTGCCGGACTGTTCACGGTGACAAATACCCGCATTCATGATTAATATGCATGCTTTGCTAAACCGTTTTAGCGATTAAGTGAGACTGAATCATGATGAAACGTATCTGGTGTCTGGGTGATGCCGTAGTGGATTTGCTGCCTGGTGACGAGGGCCGTTTGTTGCAGTGTCCCGGTGGCGCGCCCGCCAACGTGGCAGTGGGTATCGCCCGGCTGGCGGGCAGTAGCGGATTTATCGGACGGGTGGGCGACGATCCTTTTGGCCAGTTTTTGTGTCAGACCCTGGCGCAGGAAAAGGTGGATGTTTCCCATATGCGCAAAGATGTGCAGCAGCGCACCTCCACGGTGGTCGTGGCCCTGGATGAGCAGGGCGAGCGTACCTTTACCTTCATGGTGCGCCCCAGCGCCGACTTATTTCTCACGCCAGACGATTTACCGCGGTTTCAGTGTGGCGAGTGGCTGCACTGCTGTTCGATTGCGTTACTCGCCGAGCCGTCGCGCACGGCGGCGTTAACCGCCATGCAGCGCGTGCGTGAGGCAGGCGGTTTTGTCAGCTTCGATCCGAATATCCGTCTCGATTTGTGGTCCGATCCGGCAGAGCTGCTGCAATGCCTCAGTGCGGCCCTGCAACGGGCGGATGTAGTAAAGCTCTCCGTGGAAGAACTGGCCTTCATGACGGATACCGCCGACATTGACAGCGGCATCGCGCAACTGGCGCAGCGCTTCTCCGTTAAATTGTTGTTAGTCACGCAGGGCAGCGCTGGCGTGCGTGCTTGTTTTGATGGCCGGCAAACTCACTATCCCGCGCGCGCGGTGATCAGCGTGGATACCACCGGTGCCGGCGATGCCTTCGTGGCGGGACTGCTGTGGGAACTGGCGCAGCGGGGTCTGCCGGCGGAGGAAGCGCAGCTGGCGGCCTGCCTGCGCACGGCGCAGGCGTGCGGGGCGCTGGCCACCACTGCCAAAGGCGCAATGACCGCGTTACCCAACTATCAACAGCTACAGCAGCACAGTATCTGACCCTGCCGTTTTCCCTGTTTTGCGATGTATCTCACATCCACTAAACCGGTTTAGCAAAATCCATTGCGCTTTAAAAAACGGCGCCGCTATGATGCGGTGCCTAAACCGGTTTAGCAAAATAAATACATCTGATGATAGCTTTGCCTCAGGGATACAAAACAGTGAAAAAAAGTCTAATCGCTATAACCCTTAGTACGATATTAGGTTCAGGTTCAGCCTGGGCCGCAACCGACATGAGCAGCATCGAAGCGCGTCTGGCGGCGATGGAAAAACGGCTGGCCGCGGCTGAACAGCGTGCCAGCGTGGCGGAGCAGCGCGCGCAAGCGGCGGAACAGCAGGTGCAAAAGCTGGCTACGGTGCAGCAGCAGAACCCGACGCCGGTTGCCGTGGCACAGACCGAACCGCAGGCCGCTCAGCCTGTTGCGCCCGCCGCCAGCAGCGAGTCAGAGGGCTTTGAGTTTCATGGCTACGCACGCTCCGGCCTGTTGATGAACAGCTCCGCTGCGAAAACTCAGGGCGGGCCCACCGTCACGCCAGCCGGTGAGACCGGCGGTCACGTCGGGCGGCTCGGCAATGAGCCGGATACCTACGTTGAACTTAACCTCGAACATAAACAAACGCTGGCCAACGGTGCCACCACGCGCTTCAAGGCGATGCTGGCCGACGGACAGCGCACCTACAACGACTGGACTGCCGCCAGCAGCGATCTCAACCTGCGTCAGGCGTTTGTCGAACTGGGGCAGCTACCGACCTTCACCGGTGCGTTCAAAGACTCCACGGTGTGGGCCGGTAAGCGTTTCGACCGCGATAACTTCGACATCCATTGGATCGATTCCGATGTGGTGTTTCTCGCCGGAACCGGGGCCGGTATTTACGACATGAAGTGGGGCGATGACGCCCGCAGCAACCTGTCGATTTATGGCCGCACCTTCGGGGACATCGAAAATAACGAAAACACCGCGCAAAACTACATCCTGTCGCTGAATAACTTCGTCGGCCCGCTGCAGCTGATGGTGAGCGGCATGCGCGCGAAAGATAACGATCAGCGCACCGATATTGACGGCAACCGCGTGAAAAGTGATGCCGCCAGTGACGGTGTGCACGCCCTGGTCGGATTGCACAACGACAGCTTCTACGGCCTGGGTGAAGGTTCAGCGAAAACCGCGCTGCTGTACGGTCATGGCCTCGGTGCAGAAGTGAAGAGCATTGGTTCCGACGGCGCGCTGTTGCCGCAGGCGAATACCTGGCGGCTGGCCAGCTACGGAATGACGCCGCTGGGCGCTGGCTGGCACATCGCGCCGGCGCTGCTGGCGCAGAGCAGCAAAGACCGCTATGTCAAAGGCGACAGCTATGAGTGGGCCACCGTGAATCTGCGCCTGATTCAGGAATTTACCCAGAACTTTGAGATGCAGTATGAAGGCTCATATCAGTACATGGATCTGCGGCCTGAAGGCTATAACAATCGCCAGGCCGTCAGCGGCAACTTCTACAAGCTCACCGTCGCCCCCACGCTTAAAGCCAGCGACGTGGGCGAATTCCTCAAGCGTCCGGAAATCCGCCTGTTCGCCAGCTGGATGGACTGGGATCATCGTCTGGATAACTACGCCAGCGATGACGCCTTTGGCAGCACCGGCTTTAAGTCCGGTGGCGAGTGGAACTTTGGCGTGCAAATGGAAACCTGGTTCTGATGAAACGGCCCGCGTGCGGGCCGCTTAGCGCATGATGGCATAACAACCAAAAACAGAGGTTACTATGGATTTTGTTACTCTTTCCCGGTCGCTGCTGCCGCTGCTGGGAGGCCGGGAAAATATCGCCAGTGGGGCGCACTGTGCCACACGTTTGCGCCTGGTGCTGGTGGATGACGCCAAAGCCGACACCGCCGCGATTGGCAAACTTGACGGGGTGAAGGGCTGTTTTCGCAATGCCGGACAGCTGCAGGTGATTTTTGGCACTGGCGTGGTGAATAAAGTATATGCCGCGTTTATCCGCGAAGCTGGCATCAGTGAAACCAGTAAGTCGGAAGCGGCGGATATCGCTGCGCGCAAGCTCAATCCGTTCCAGCGCATTGCGCGTCTGCTGTCGAACATTTTTGTACCGATCATCCCGGCGATTGTGGCCTCTGGCCTGCTGATGGGACTGCTCGGCATGGTTAAAACCTACGGCTGGGTTAACCCCGATAATGCGCTGTATATCATGCTGGATATGTGCAGCTCGGCGGCCTTTATCATCCTGCCGATCCTGATTGGCTTTACCGCGGCACGCGAGTTTGGCGGAAACCCGTTCCTCGGTGCCACGCTCGGCGGCATTCTGACCCATCCGGCGCTCACCAACGCCTGGGGCGTGGCGGCCGGCTTCCATACCATGAACTTTTTCGGTATCGAAGTGGCGATGATCGGCTACCAGGGCACGGTGTTTCCGGTGCTGCTGGCGGTGTGGTTTATGAGCATGCTGGAGAAGCAACTGCGCCGGGTGATTCCGGACGCGCTGGATCTGATCCTGACGCCGTTTCTGACGGTGATTATCGCCGGCTTCGTTGCGCTGCTGGTGATTGGTCCGGCAGGACGGATGCTGGGCGACGGCATTTCATTCGTCCTCAGCACGCTGATTGCCCATGCCGGCTGGCTGGCCGGACTGGTGTTTGGCGGGCTTTACTCGGTTATCGTGATCACCGGCGTGCACCACAGCTTCCATGCGATTGAAGCCGGGCTGCTGGGCAATCCGGCAATTGGCGTCAACTTCCTGCTGCCGATTTGGGCGATGGCTAACGTGGCGCAGGGCGGTGCCTGTCTGGCGGTATGGTTCAAAACCAAAGATGTGAAAATCAAAGCCATTTCGCTGCCGTCCGGCTTTTCAGCGCTGCTGGGTATTACCGAGGCGGCGATTTTCGGTATCAACCTGCGCTTTATGAAACCCTTTATCGCCGGCCTGATTGGCGGCGCGCTGGGCGGGGCCTGGGTAGTGTCGGTGCATGTGTACATGACAGCTGTCGGTCTGACCGGTCTGCCGGGCATGGCGATTGTGCAGGCCAGCTCGTTGCTTAATTATGCCATTGGCATGGTGATTGCCTTCAGCAGCGCATTTGTGATCTCTTATCTGCTCAAATACAAAACGGATGCGGAATAATGGCGGCTTCTACATTGTTACCCGATATTTTACAGGCGGTGATGCGCGGTCAGCCGCGCGCGCTGCGCGACCCGCATTATCCGGGCTGGCATCTGGCGCCCGTCATCGGATTGCTTAACGATCCGAACGGCTTTATTCACTTCGCCGGGCGTTACCATCTGTTCTATCAGTGGAATGCGCTGGGCTGTCAGCATCAGCATAAATGCTGGGGCCACTGGAGTTCCGCCGATCTGCTGCACTGGCAGCATGAACCCATAGCGTTAATGCCGGATGAAGAGTATGACCGCAGCGGCTGCTATTCGGGCAGCGCCGTTGATGATAATGGCGCGCTGACCCTGATCTATACCGGCAACGTGAAGTTTGCCGATGGTTCGCGCACCGCCTGGCAGTGTCTGGCGGTGCAGAATGCGCAGGGCGGCTTTGACAAACTCGGGCCGGTGATCGCGCTGCCCGACGGCTATACCGGACACGTGCGCGACCCGAAAGTGTGGCGGCATGGCGAGCACTGGTTCATGGTGCTGGGTGCGCAGGATCAACAAAAGCAGGGCAAAGTATTGCTGCTGCGCTCGGCGGACCTGCGTGAGTGGCACAATCTGGGCGAGATTGCCGGCAGCGGCCTGAACGGGCTGGCGGCAGCCAGTTACATGTGGGAATGCCCGGACATGTTTACCCTCGGCGATAGCACCTTCCTGATTTGCTGTCCGCAGGGGCTTGCCCGGGAACAGCATCGTTTTCTCAATGCACATCCGAGCGCGTGGCTGTCCGGCGATCTTGATTACGCTAACGCCCGCTTTAGCCATGGCGAATTACATGAGCTTGACGCCGGTTTCGAATTTTACGCGCCGCAAACCACGCTAACCGCCGACGGACGCCGGCTGCTGGTGGGCTGGATGGGCGTGCCGGACGGCGAGGAGATGCTGCAGCCCACGGTGGCCAATGGCTGGATCCATCAGATGACCTGCGTGCGCGAACTGGGCACGCGCGATGGCCGGCTGTTCCAGCGTCCGGTCACTGAACTGCAGGCGCTGCGCAGCGCTGAACAGCACTATCAGGGGCCAGCCGCCGATGCGCCGGTCATTGATGCGCAGCGGCTGGAGTTACTGCTGAGCGGGCAGGGCGACATCACCCTGAACTTCGCCGACCAGCTACGGCTGGAGTGGCGCGCCGACGGGCTGCGGCTCGCGCGGCGCAGTCTGGCAAACGGCGAGTGGCAGTTCCGTTACTGGCGCGGCGCGGTGAGTCAGCTCCAGTTACTGTGCGATCACTCCAGCGTTGAGATTTTCATTAATGAAGGGGAAGGGGTGATGAGCAGCCGCTACTTCCCGGCGCATCCGGCGCAATTAACCCTGACCGGACACGCAGAAGTGACGGCGCGCTACTGGTCGTTGCGGCCGTGCATGGTAGAATAAGTCATTGTTTCCTTAACCGATGCACTGACGTGAGAAAAACCAAACGCGTTACCATAGCGGATATCGCCGCGCTGGCGGGGGTGTCCAAAGCCACCGCCAGCCTGGTGCTGAATGGCCGTGGCAAAGAGTTGCGCGTGGCAAAAGAAACGCGTGAACGGGTATTAACGCTGGCGCGCGAACATCACTATCAGGCCAGTATTCACGCGCGCTCGCTGCGCGATAATCGCAGCCATACGCTGGGTTTAGTGGTGCCGGAGATCACCAACCATGGTTTTGCCGTGTTCTCGCACGCGCTGGAAAATCTATGTCGCGAGGCGGGCTTACAGCTGCTGATCTCCTGCACTGACGAGAACGCCGGGCAGGAGCGGGTGGTAGTGGATAACCTGGTGGCGCGTCAGGTTGATGGGCTGATTGTGGCGTCCAGCATGTTAAGCGACAGTGACTACGTTAAACTGAGCGATCAGCTGCCGATCGTGCTGTTTGACCGCTACGTTAATGACACGCAGCTGCCGCTGGTGATGACCGATTCGGTCACGCCGACTGCCGAGCTGGTGGAACGGCTGGCGCGCGCCAATCCGGATGAGATTTATTTCCTCGGCGGTCAGCCGCGTCTGTCACCCACCAAAGATCGTCTGGCCGGTTTCATGCAGGGTCTCGAACGGGCAGGTGTGACGCCACGGCCGGAGTGGATCATTCACGGCAACTATCACCCAAGCAGCGGTTATGAAATGTTTGCCGCACTGTGCGCCCGGCTGGGGCGTCCGCCCAAAGCGATTTTCACCGCCGCCTGCGGCCTGCTGGAAGGGGTGTTACGCTACATGAGCCAGCATCACCTGCTGCACAGCGACATCCGCGTGGCCAGCTTTGACGATCACTATCTGTATGACTCACTGACTCTGCCGATCGATACCGTTGAACAGGATGTGCCGCGCCTGGCGCAGGAGTGTTTTACGCTGCTCACTACCATGATTAACGGCGATGACCCCATCAGCCAGCATACCGTGCTGCCGGCAACGCTGCGGCTGCGCTTTGGCAGGTAGCGCAGCCGCATTGCGTTTCACGACTCAATCGGTCTCCGGCTCACACACCTGCCATCTGACCGAGCTGACGCCTTTTTCCAGGCTGATGCGGCTGACCAGATTTTCCAGCTGATCGGTCAGGCTGGGTTTACCCAGCACTTCCGCATTCACCGCCATGCGGTGTGAGAGTTCCAGATCCTCACTGTGCAGGGATTGCAGCCGCAGACCGCTGCCGCCAAGGCTATGCAGCATCAGGCTGCGCACCTGCACCTCATCGGCCGCCAGACAGATGATCTGCACTTTGTAATACTGGCTGGCGTCTTCCGCAGTAATGATGCTCTGCCGATTGATGCCCTGTGCCAGCTCGCGCAGCAGGATGTTGGCGCACAGAATAACCACGCAACCGATGCCTGCCTCCAGCAGCAAGCCCATGCTGCATAACACGCCAATCGCCGCGGTACACCATAGCGTGGCGGCGGTGTTAAGGCCGCGCACATTCAGGCCATCGCGCATGATGACGCCACCGCCGAGGAAGCCAATGCCGGAAACCACATAGGCCGCGACGCGCGAGGCATCTGCGGCAATTCCCGGTACGCTTTGCGTCATCAGCACAAACAAACAGGCACCGGTGCTGACCAGCGCATTGGTGCGCAGCCCGGTCAGGCGCTGGCGCAGCTGGCGCTCGCTGCCAATCAGCGCGCCCAGAATCAGCGCGACCGTGACGCGCAATAAAAAGATTTTCCAGTCCATGTCAGACCTCACTCCATCACCGCCGGGCAATGGATATTCAGAGTTATAAGAATGGATTACAGCGGGGCCAGACAGAACGCAGGAAAAAGGGGGAGGAAAATCCACCGTCTTAACGCAGGGCTAAGACAGCGATGAGGCTATCTCAGCATCGGCACCGATTGTAATCGTGTGGGACAGGTGTCCAATTGTGTATCCTCATCAGTAAAAATTTCGCCGGCATTGTAGACGCTTTGATGCGTCAGAGCGAAGACAAATCGCGCATCGTTTAAGCGGTGTTGAACAGGCATGAGATAATCACGCGTTTTCATTACAATCAGGCTAGGGTATCTGCTAAAAAACGTTTCATAATTAATTATCTGCGCTCATCCAAATACCCTAAGGTCTGACATGCAACCAATCAGTCTGCAAACCCGATACCGTTCTGCAAACGAGAACACCATTGCGCTGTGGGCGAAAAATGCAGGCATCGGGAACATCCGTGAAGAGAACTACTACGATCCGGTAAAACTGGCGCTTGCCGCAGGGATAAAGCCGTCAGTTTCCTTACCGGTGTTACGTCTGCTTGATGAATTGCAACGACTCACACAGGTTGATCCGCTTGCCGATACCTTGCCAGTGCAAGGCCTTCATTTTACTTTTTTGCCTCTGACTTTACCGCTGTATAACATCAATGAGCCTTTACCAGCGAAAGTGGCGCAATTGACCACGATCTGGCAGGAATTTGCTGCGAAAAAAATCGTTATTCGGGATCTGCGCTTAGTGGCGTTACTCAGTCAGTTATTGCTTGCGGGCATACCTGACACGCCTGCGATTGCCATGCGTCAGTCATTCTGCGACAAGGTTCAGGATTCAGAGTGGAAAAATGAATTGCTGATGCGGCATGACAACAGTCCGTTTCCGGCACCATTCTGGCACAGCACGTTACTGCGCTACAGCGCTGAGTTTTTACCCGCAGTTTTGCGTCAATTCTTTTATGAACGTCAGGACATCAATTTTGGTGCGGTGGCGGGAGAACTGATGCTGGCGAAGACTAACTACAACTGGACGAAGTGTTATCCGTTATTGCCGGCGAGGGTTTAAATATGGTGAGTGCGCCATAATTGGCAGCCATTAAACAAATGGGGCTGTGTGCGGATGTTACTGATTTACCTCTCAGGCTAAAGTACGCATAATCATGATTATGTTAAATAAGATATCTGATCACGTATCTCAATCCTTCAGTTTCGCCCTTCACGCCTCTTAACAGGCCCACAACTCATTCCACCACGGCGATACTATGTGAAAACTTATCCCACCGGTCCGTTTGATGGACACCACGGCGATATCCTGGTGCGCATCAATGCGCACCCTACAACAGACTGTCCGCTGCCCCCTCGCGCTGTCGTTAGGTTTCGCCCTTCACGCCTCTTACAAGGACCACAACTCATTCCACCACGGCTACACTATGTGAAAACTTATCCCACCGGTCCGTTTGATGGACACCACTGCGTTATCCTGGTGCGCATCAATGCGCACCCTACAACTGAATACCCGGTTAGCTTCGCCCTCGGTGCTTCAACTATCTCTTTAGCTCATCCACAATGACAACGCTACGCGAAAACATCCCGGTTATCCCTCAGCGCTTTCGTCAGATTTCACGTAGCGCTATCGATTTGTTTGCTGGATATAGCTAGTTATTTTCAGAAGGTTTTAATCCAGGCAGTTTCTTATTTCATTACAACAATTTCGTTGTCTTTTTTGTCTTCACATTTACCCTTTCTTTTCTCTAATGTATTGACTTCCTTGCCCGGGTTTATATATTCATAGTCAAAAAGTGATTTAATCTCACTATGAAGCATTTTACAAGAATTTTTATCTAAATTTGTGATAATGTAAGCAAAGTATTTCACATCTTTAGATTTACCATCAAGAGGTGGGATTTCTTTTATAAATAAATTTTCCGGGATTTTCATGTCGATATAAAATCTCTTCAACCAGTCAGACCCTTTGCTCTCGTAACTGATATAACTTTCTTCAAGGTTGTTATAGTATCCATTGGACGGTGAAGATATTAAAGCGACAATTTCCGCTGGTTTATAAATGGCTTTTACTCTATTAATTCCTTCGAAGGTGTGATTTATATTTGATACTGTTTCAGCCACCTCAATAGCCATTAACGGCGAAGCAGAGATGGAAAATGTCGTTAAATTAACTCCTAATAATATTGCACCAAATCTGCACCCAAATGATTTCAATTTTTTATCAAGCGAAAAATTCATCATGGAATCCTCTTTGTCTAAGTTAAAGTTTATGCTTACATACCTGAATAATATATCAAAAAAGTAAAGTTAATCTTATTTTTCAGTTAAAGTTAAATTTATTCAATAAGTTAAGATCGCGCTTCTCGATAATGTTTAAGTAAAAGGATCGGTGTCCGGGCGCATATCACAAATTCACCCTGTCGGCACCGCGAGCCTGAATCGGTGCGCGTAGTTCCTATACTCCAGATCCGGCTTTGCGAGAGGTGAAATGTAGCCCGCGCTGCAAAACAGTCGAGTTCGGGAAACGACATGGCCAGCGATCGCTGGTGCTGGCCATCGAGGCGTATTTCGTCGCGTTTCCTTTCTAGCACCGGAATAACCAGCTCATTAGTCGATAAATCCTGTTCGGTTAAAATGCCCGACTGGTAATATAACCCCGCTGCATGCTGTGGCCTGCGGCGCGGCAGCGTTCCACAGCGCGTCTCGCTGCTGCTGGTCTTGCTGCAGTCGCTGTTGCTGCTGGTTCTGAATATAGTCGCGGTCGCCGGGATTCAACGGTGCGGCCAGCGCTGAAGCAGTAAATAAGCTGACGCTTAGCGCCAGTAACTTCCCTGTATTTGCCATCATAGAAGACTTAAGTGAAATTGATTGTAAATGTTTTGTAAGTCTGCTTGCGCAGAATATCACTTAAACAATCAGAAAGTTCCTGATGGAGAAATAAAACGAGAATGATTCTTTGATAGCATTTAATTTGATGTGGTGTGCTGCGCTAACTCAAATCAAAAGAGAGTTATTTTATAATTACTGGCAAGCGCTGAAATTCATCCGGGGTTATTACAACTATCTCATTAATCATAGCGCTGGATTTAAAACTTACCCACTCTGACAAATTAATGAAACGAGGGTATCTCCTTGATTACGCCTATGCAGTGCTATCCAGGTGCGCATGAAT
>NZ_SDFT01000005.1:0-95330 GCF_004916815.1 Pantoea sp. R102 | reverse complement strand
ACAGATCATCGAGTTCGCTGAGACGCGCCGCGGCGTGATGGTGTTCGCCGCAACCGTTGAACACGCGCGGGAAATTCTCAGCCTGCTGCCGGAAAACAGTGCGCTGGTGTCGGCGGAAACCCCGGTGAAAGAGCGTGACCGGCTGATTCAGCAGTTCAAAGCGCAGCAGCTTAAGTTTCTGGTTAACGTGGCGGTGCTGACCACCGGCTTCGACGCGCCGCACGTCGATTTGATCGCCATTCTGCGCCCGACCGAATCGGTCAGCCTGTATCAGCAAATTGTCGGTCGCGGGTTGCGGCTGGCACCAGGCAAAACCGACTGCCTGATCCTTGATTACGCCGGAAACCCGCACGATCTCTTTACGCCCGAAGTCGGCGCAGCGAAAGGCGCCAGCGATAACCAGCCGGTGCAGGTGTTTTGTCCGGTCTGCGGCTTTGCCAACACCTTCTGGGGCAAGGCGACCGAAGATGGCCACGTCATTGAGCACTTTGGCCGCCGCTGTCAGGGCGTGCTCGACGATGACGAGGGCAATCGCGCGCAGTGCGACTACCGTTTCCGCTTTAAAAGCTGCCCGGACTGCGGTGCAGAAAATGATATCGCCGCGCGCCGCTGCCAGCAGTGCGACAAGGTGCTGGTCGACCCCGATGATATGCTGAAAGCGGCGCTGAAGCTGAAAGACGCGCGCGTACTGCGCTGCAGTGGTATGACGCTGGCGCACGGACGCGATGATAAAGGCGAGTGGCTGCAAGCCACCTATTTTGATGAGGATGGCACCAGCGTCAGCGAGCGCTTTCGCCTGCGCACTCCGGCGCAGCGCACCGCCTTTGAGCAGCTGTTTATGCGGCCACATCAGCGTGCGCCCGGCGTGGAGCTCGGCTGGCAGACCGCCGCCGATGTGGTGGCGTTGCAGCCGCTGCTGCGCCATCCCGATTTTGTGGTGGCGCGCGCCAAAGGCCACTTCTGGCAGGTGCGGGAAAAAATGTTCGATTATCAGGGACGCTATCGCCGTGCTAACGAGCTGCGCTAAGCGGCGGAATCATTTGCCCCGCTGTGGCAATCCGGCTATAATGCCGCCCGCTTTTGCATCCGTAAAAGCGTATTGAATAACCGTCCTGTTGCTGGGTCGCCTGTAGCAGGAACTATAGAAGAGATCTTAAGATGTTCACTATTAATGCAGAAGTACGTAAAGAGCAGGGTAAGGGTGCGAGCCGCCGCCTGCGCGCAGCGAACAAATTCCCGGCCATCATCTATGGCGGTAAAGACGCTGCGGTTTCTATCGAACTGGACCACGACGCTGTGATGAACATGCAGGCTAAGCCTGAGTTCTACAGCGACGTGCTGACTCTGGTTGTTGACGGTAAAGAAACCAAAGTTAAAGTTCAAGCTGTTCAGCGTCACCCGTTCAAGCCAAAACTGCACCACATCGACTTCGTTCGCGCTTAATCGCTAACGGGTTGACGAAAAAACGCCGCATCTGCGGCGTTTTTTTATGGCGCAAATCCGGCGATCACTGACCGCCGGTGCGACGCTGCAGCTGATCGCGCAGATTCGGCGGCGTGCCTTTGATGGTCAGCGTATCGGTGGCCGGATCCCAGAAAATGCGCTCGCCCAGCAGCATGGCATCAAAGTTAAGCGTTAATCCCCCGCCGCTACCGGCAAATTTCGTCAGCTGACGCAGGGTGCTGCGGTCGGCCGGGAAATGCTCTTCCAGCTCATAACCCTGCTCCTGGGTAAACGCCTGAAAGGTTTTTTCGCCCAGCGGCGGCAGCTCGCTGGAGAGATCTTCCAGCGCAATCTCCTCGCCCGCCTGCAGCTGTTCATTGCAGTAGCTGTAGACCTGTTGGCGATAGTTCTGGCGCTCATTTTTATCCAGGCTGGACTCGGCACAGTAATCATCTACCGCCTGCAGCAGCCCGCGGTTCTGTGCTTTGGTATCCAGACCGACGCTGGCACCGAGGAAATCCATGAAGAAATCGGCCACTTTGCGCCCCACGCGTCCGCGCAGGAAGGTCAGGTAGCGCGTGGATTCCGGATTGGTTTCCCACTCGGTGAGATCGATACGCGCCACGATATCGGCATGGTTGATGTCCAGATAGTGCGTGCTGCTGATGTCGAGCTGCTCGTTAACGCGCATGCTCGACTGGCTGTTCAGCACCGCCACCAGCAGATACTCCACCGCCAGATAGCGATAGTGCAGAAACAGCACCACGCCGCCTTCGGCGAACGGGTATTTGCTCAGCTCGTCGCGCAGGCGTCCGGTAGCCGCACGGCTGAACGCCAGGAAGTCATCCTGCCCTTTGCGGCAGTTGCGCAGCGCTTCCGCCAGCTCGCTGTCTTCATTAAACAGGCCGTAAGCCTTGCTTTTGGCGCTATAGACGCGGTGTAACTCTTCCGCCATCTCTTCCACCGCCTGCGTGGCAGGTAACAGGGTATCGCGCAGCACCAGTTCCAGCTGGTTTTCATCACGTTTGACTAACTGATGCAGGGCAATCTGGTCGATATCCAGACTCATGGTAGACTCTCCTTTTGGCTCAGGCGCGTATTCAAACACCGCCCGCAGCCGCTTTCAACTGCGCGCACAAACTGATCGTTCTGCTTGCGATAAAATTGCGGAAAAAAGTGCGTTGTTACGGTAATATACCGCGTTTTCACACTTGATTAGTCGACGATATGCCACAATCATCCCGTTACAGCGACGCGCGCGTCGAACAGCTTCTCGCGCAGCTGGCGCAGGTTCTTGAAAAAGACAAAGCGCCAACCGATCTTTCCCTGATGGTGTTGGGGAACATGGTGACCAATTTGATCAACACCGACATCGCACCGGCCCAGCGCCGCAGCCTCGCCCGCTCGTTTGCGGAAGCGCTGCAGTCTTCCGTGCGCGATGACAACGCCCACTAAATTGCAGATTTGACCTCATAAATATGGTAACCAACCGGCAGCGCTACCGTGAAAAAGTCTCCCAGATGATCAGCTGGGGGCACTGGTTTGCCCTGTTTAATATTCTGTTTGCGCTTATTTTAGGCAGCCGCTACCTGTTGGTCGCCGACTGGCCCTCTTCCCTCGCCGGCCGTATTTATGCGTTTACCAGCTGGATTGGCCATTTCAGCTTTATCGTGTTTGCCGCTTATCTGCTGATTATCTTCCCACTAACGTTTGTCGCCATGTCGCAGCGGTTGCTGCGCGTGCTCTCCGCCGTGGTCGCCACGGCCGGGCTGACGCTGATTATGGTCGACAGCGCGGTGTTCAACCGTTTCCATCTGCACCTCAATCCGGTGGTGTGGGAACTGGTGGTCAACCCCGATCAAAGCGAGATGGCGCGCGACTGGCAGCTGATGTTTATCAGCGTACCGCTAATTTTCCTCGTTGAGATGCTGTTTGCCACCTGGAGCTGGCAAAAGCTGCGCAGCCTGAACCGGCGTTCGTTTGGCAAGCCGCTGGCCGCGCTGTTTATCAGCGCCTTCTTTGCCAGCCATCTGCTGTATATCTGGGCGGACGCCAACTTCTACCGGCCGATTACCATGCAGCGTGCCAACCTGCCGCTCTCCTATCCGATGACCGCACGGCGCTTTCTGGAGCGACACGGCCTGCTGGATGCGCAGGAGTATCAGCGCCGTCTGGTGCAACAGGGCGATCCGGAAGCGCTGTCGGTGCAGTATCCGCTCAGCGATATTACGTTCCGCGATGGCGGAACGCGCCACAACCTGCTGATTCTGACGGTGGACGGACTGAACAATGCCACGGTGGATAAAGCGCTGCCGTCGCTCAATCAATTCGCCAGTGAAAATGTGCGCTTTACCCAGCATTACAGCGCCGGACTGCAGCCGGAAAAAGGCCTGTTCGGCCTGTTCTATGGTATCTCCTCCAGCTACATGGACGGCGTGCTGGCGGCGCGCATGCCCTCTGCCCTGCTCGGCGCGCTGAACAGCCAGGGTTATCAGTTCGGCCTGTTCTCTTCCGATGGCTTTAGCCAGCCGCTGTACCGTCAGGCGCTGCTGGCGGATTACAGCCTGCCGCAGGCTGATACCCAGCCCAACAGCACCACGGTGACGCAGTGGCAGAACTGGCTCAATGGTCAGAAAGGCGGCGCGCCCTGGTTCTCATGGATCGCGCTCAACGGCGTGACGGTAACCGGCGACAGCACCAAAGCGCGCCAGCGCAGCTATATGCGCCAGGCAACAGGCGTGGATGAACAAATCGCGACGGTGCTGCATACGCTGCAGCAGAATGATGCGCTGAAGAATACCGTGGTGGTGATCACGGCGCAGCGCGCCATTACCTTCGACAACAGCGATAATCCGGGCAACCGCGCGACGCTGCAGGTACCGCTGGTGGTGCACTGGCCGAATACACCGGCGCAGAGCATCGATCGCCTGACCGATCAGCAGGATGTGATGACCACGCTGATGCAGCGCCTGCTGCACGTGCGCACCAATCCGGTTAACTATTCACAGGGTGAAGATCTGTTTGCCGCGCAGCGCAGCCATAACTGGGTCGCCAGCAGTGAAGATGGCAAACTGGTGGTGACCACGCCAACGGTGACGCTGGTGCTCAGCAACAACGGTAATTACAGCGCGTACGATGCCCAGGGCAAAGAGCTGAAAGATCATAAACCTCAGCTGGCGCTACTGTTGCAGGTGCTGACGGAAGAGAAACGGTTCACGGCAAACTGATTAATTATGAGGCAGTTAAGCTGCCGGCATATTGCAATCGCCAACGGAACCAGTAGTATAACCCTCCACGTTCGGCACGTAGCGCAGCCTGGTAGCGCACTGTCATGGGGTGTCAGGGGTCGGAGGTTCAAATCCTCTCGTGCCGACCAAAATCCCAAAGAAAGCAGCCTTTATGGCTGCTTTTTTATTTTCTGCTGTAAAATCGCGGCGTTAAGCACAGCGCGGTAATAAATCCTAACGCTTTCCTTCATTGCATAATGCCCAATTCTTTCCAGGCTTAAACGGTTAATCACCGATGCAAGGAGGAAACATGCTTGATGAATATAAACGCTGCGTGGAGGCCTGTTATCTGTGCGCAGCCGCGTGCGACCACTGCGCAACATCCTGTCTGGATGAGGAAAATGTGGAGATGATGCGCGAGTGCATCAGGCTGGATATGCAGTGCGCCAATACCTGTCGCCTCACGGCGCAGTTTATGGCACTAAACAGTGAATCGGTGCAGCAACTCTGTCAGTTCTGCGCCGACATCTGCCAGCAGTGCGCGCAGGCGTGCCAGCAGCATCAACACCAGCACTGCCAGCAATGCGCTCAGGCCTGTCAGCGCTGTGCAGAAGAGTGCCGTAAAATGGCGGCATGATGCCAGCAGGATTGAGATTCGCTGCGGCGAGTCTCAATCGTTAACGCTGAGTGAAACCTCTGCCTCGCAGGGCTGTACCAGAATCAGCGGACATTTCTTCACCTTACACGCCTGCGAGTAAGCCAGCTCGCACACTTCGCAGATATCGCGCACTTCCGACTCATATTCATACTCCATGAAGTAGCGAAACGTACCGCTGCGCGTGTCGCTGCGCCAGAAGCGTTGCGGTTCCAGGATTTCATCCAGTTGCCTGAAGGTCAGGGCTGAGGGGTTGTGAAAACCCACTCTTACACGATATTTAGTCATGCCCTGATAATTATCGAGTTTTGGCCGCGTTGCCAGCCGGAAACAATTCTCGCTGGGATAGGGAAAATCTTTGCTAACGCTGGCACATCGGGCACCGCAACCCGATCCGTAACGGTTGCGGCGCAGAGGAAAGACTTTGACCGTCAGCGCTGGATTTTCAATTCATCATCCCAGCGGTCTGCCGCCGCGTTTGCGGGATCGTGATCCTGCAGCAAAAACTCGCCGTTTTGCTGGGCGATCTGCTCACCGGTATCGGTAATCGCGTTTTGAATAAACACCTTTGCCTGCACGCCATTCACAAAGGTGAGCTGATGGAAGGCAGTTTTATTGCCCCAGTCTTTTGACGGCGTTGAAATATAGCGGATGGTGTAACTCTGGTCCTCAACGCTGCCCTGCATCACGTAGAGGCCATAATGATTTTCGCCCTGCGACAGGATTTTATACACCCCATTGCTGTAGTAATAAATCACCGCATCCGGGAACGGCTTTTCATCATAGAGTTTGCGGTAGTGCAGTTTATGCACAAAGGTGGGTTTGCCAGGCACCACTTCAATATTGCCCTGCGCATTCTGGAAGCTGAGATCCGCTGCCTGTGCAGCGCCTACGCTCATGCAACCCAGTAACATTATGCCAGCCAGTTTTTGCATCGTTCGCTCCTTAGCCTCTTTCGTCAGCCACCAGCATGTTACGCCCACGCTTTACCCCGGTTAAACGAAGCGGCTATCGATGTGTGATGGGCTTCATAATACAGCCATTACCGTAAGGATAGAGATGGAAAATGACGGCGCGATTACCGCGCCAGACGCGGCTATTCCTCACCACTGCGACAGGCCCTGACCTTACTGTTCAGGGTGCAAAATCCTGCAGCATAATTTCGCACCACACTTCATTCATGCTGCGAATCAGGTACTTAACTGAAGTCAGCAAAGCCGACCGGGATCACGTTTTTACTGATTTGTGACAGCAATTCATTAAAGTGAAACAAAACTGTCACAGATTTCCCCTACCCTAAAGCTCCCGTTTATTTGATGGAATCTCGTTATGGTCATCAAAGCAAAAAACCTGCAGGATGCGGAAGAACTCCTGCACTCAGGCATCAGCAAAGTGGAGCTGGCGTATGATATTGGCAGCGATGATTTCTTCCGCCTGGCGAGCCACTGGTGTGACCGTGGTGCACGCATTACCAAAGGCCACCACCATTTTGTGGTGCAGATGAAGAGCTTCGCTATCCCGCCAAATCGCTAACCCGCAGCAGCCTTTTCGGCTTGCTCTGCCCGCGGCTGACTGGTAAAACACGCTTTTCCATCAGCCGTTACTCGTTATGTTCTCAGCCGAAACGCCCCTGCCGCTGCCCGCTTGTGGTTTTATCACCGCCGCTGGCCACACCGCTGAATCGCTGTCGCTGGCGTGGTGCCGCTTTGATCGGCAACAGTGGCACGCCGCTTTACCTGCGCAGTGGCAACTGCCGCTGCCGTCCGCGCTACAGCAGGCAGCCAGCAAACGCAAAATTGAATATCTCGCCAGCCGCTGGCTGGTGCGGCAACAGCTGGCGCAGCTGGGAATCACTGATTTTGTGCTGCACAACGCGCCGGATCGCTCACCGTGCTGGCCGGCAGGCATCCGTGCTTCACTGTCGCACAGCCATGACTGCGTGGTGATGGCCGCGACGCGCGAGGCATTGTATGTGGGCATTGATGTTGAGCAGGTGATGGCAGAGGAAACCGCGCAGGACACGGCGGAACTGCTGATGAACGCGCAGGAGCGCGCGCTGCTTGAGGGCCAGCCGCTGCCCTTTGCGCAGGCGGCAACGCTGCTGTTTTCGCTGAAAGAGAGTCTTTATAAGGCGCTATGGCCGCGGCTGCATCAGCCGATGGCGTTTCATCAGGCTGCGCTGATCGATCTCGACCTGCCGCAGCAGCGCGCGCGGTTGCAGCTGTGTCAGGATTTCAGCGCGGAATTTACCCGCAGCACCGTGCTGGACGCACGCTTCTGGCTGCAGCCGGCGCGCGTGGTCACACTGCTCACTCACCCGGCCTGCACGCAATAAAAAACCGGCGCGGAATGAGCCCGGGCCGGTGACAACACAAGACGACAGAAGTGTTCCAGGGAGGCAGAGACGAGGATCTCTGCTGCCATTCACTATATCCCGCTGACAACGTCTTGCCCAATAAGGGTTTTTGCTAAGCTTTGCCGCCAGCCGTCAATGGCCGGTATCGGTGCGTTTGACGGCGTCCAGCGTGGCCATTTCGCGCTCGCGGCCGGTCAGCTCGCTTAACTGCCCATCGCGCATTTCCAGCAGCCGATCGGCATGAATAAAGTAGTGATCGTCATGGCTGATGGCGAACACGGTTTTGCCGGATGCCTGGAGCCACGGCAGCAGCTCGCGGTAGAAGATACGGCGGAAGTGCGGGTCCTGATCGGCCGCCCACTCATCGAGCAGCAGGATATCGCGCTCCTCTGCCGCCGCCAGCAGCAGAGCAAGCCGCTTGCTCTGCCCTTTCGACAGCTGCAGGTTGAGTACCCGGTTGCCTTCCAGCTTCAGCTTGTCCTGCATTTTCAGCCGTTCCAGCCACTGTTGCACCAGCGCCGGATTAGCCGGCTCACCACCGCGACGAATCAGACGGTCAAACAGGTGCACGTCAGTGAACACCGCCGAGAAGTGCTGGCGATAAGCCTCAAGGTTATGCCAGTCCACCTCGTTACCGTCCAGCAGCAGGCGGCCTGAATGCGGCTGATACAGGCCGGTCAGCAGCATCGCCAGCGTGGATTTACCGCTGCCGTTACCGCCAATCAGAAACACCAGTTCACCGCGGCGCAGCGTCAGGTTGATCGGCCCGACGGCAAAACCGTGCTCGCCATAATGGAAACAGACGTCGCGCAGCTCCAGCGTCTGCCAGTCGCTCACCGTCGGCAGCGCTTTGAAACCGGCGCTATAGGGGGCCAGATCGAAGGTATTAATTTTCCGCAATGCCACCTGTGCGCTGAGCAGCGTCGGCAGCGCGCCAACTGCCGCCAGCAGCGGCGTGCGCAGGAACAGCAGCGTCAGCGAATAGGTCGCGGCGACAGCGGTATTGGCCCAGCCCAGACCGTTGGCCATGAAGAACACAATACCAATCGCGCCGAGCATCATAATGTTCGACCAGTTCACCGCGCTGAGATGGAAGGTATCGGCGCGCACAATGTGACGACGATAGTCCGTGGCATTTTCCTGATACACGGTGTCGTAAATCAGCCGGGCGCGCTCGCGGTTAAGCTGCAGCTCTTTGCGCCCTTCAATGATGGTCTGAAAATCGCGGTACAGCTCGTCCTCGATGTCGCGCAGCTTCGCCATGTGCTGATAGACGCGCGACACCAGCAGCCAGCCGCCGATCAGCGTCACCACCAGCCATAGCGTGGTGATCAACAGCATTTGCGGTGACAGCCACGCCAGATAGATCGCAGAACCCAGCGTAATAATGATGCCCTGAATCAGCTCCGGCAGGCGCACAAACGCGATAGTGATGGCACGCACGTCGCTGGTCAGGCCGGCCAGCAGCTGAGCGTTACCAATCTGCTCAATGCGTTCAACCCGGGTATCCAGAATACGTTTGATAAACTCACCGCGCAGCCGCCAGACAAAATGGTGGCCGAGCTGAGTCAGCGCCAGCTGCGACGCCAGCGTCACCGCCATCAGCAGAAACAGCTGGGCGAGAAAGCCCGGCAGCACGGTGAGCGAGGTATTGACTGCTACGATCAGTTCATTATTGATGTAGGCGATTAGCCCGATACCCAGCGCGGCGCTGAGCAGCGTCAGCACAATCACGCCAATAAACGGCCAGCGGTACTGGCGAAAAACAACCTGAAGCAATGCCATTAAAAATTATCCAGAGGTCAACCAGGCAGCCTGCAGTTTAATGGCGCTTCGGGTGAAGGCAAGAATAATTCTCATCCGTTTTTACGGTTACTGGGCGCGGCGGAAGGTCAGGTTGTAACGGAACGCGCCAGCCTGCGGATGGATGCCCGCTTTTAGCGGCAAAATGCCGTGATAGCGCAGGCGCGACGGACCGCCCCACACCACGATATCGCCGTGCTCCAGCAGCACGCGCTGCGTCGCATCGCCGCGCTCAAAACCGCCAAACTGAAAAACGGCCGGCAGGCCAAGCGATACCGAGACAATCGGCTGGCGTAAGTCTTTCTCATCCTTATCCTGATGCAGCGTCAGTTTGGCGCCGGGCTCATAGCGGTTAATCAGGCAGGCGTCCGGATTGAAACCGGCAAAGCCGGCCTCCTTCGCGGTCTGCTGCGCCAGCGTGCGGAACAGCGCGGGCATCGGCGGCCATTTACGGCCGCTGCTGACATCCTGTTCGGTGTACTGGTAACCGCGCGAATCGGTCGACCAGCCGAAATCGCCGCAGTTGGTCATGGCGACTGACATGCGATGTCCACCCGGCGTGATGCGATGGGCAAACGGGTTAAGGGCCGCGACGTCATGAATCGCCGCCAGCAGCGCATCGGCCTGCTCACGCGCCCGGCGACGCAGAATCACCGCGCCCTCGGCAAGCGGCTCCTGCCATGGCGCGTCTTCACTAAATAGATCCAGCACAGTTACCTCCTGTCAGGTCAGGGCTGATCGATAAGAAACGATTTGAACTGTGGCGACATCCAGTGGCTGAAACCGTCGCCCTGCTTCGTAATCAGATACACCGCCAGATGCTGTTTCAGCGCCAGCGCTTTGGCACGCTCGGTGCCGAGCACCATCAGCCCGGTGTCCCAGCCGTCGGCTTCCAGCGCGGTGGTGGCAATCACCGTGGCTGAGACCAGCCGGTGATCGATGGGTCGGCCGCTGGCCGGATCGATCACGTGCGAGATGCGTTTGCCATCCAGTTCATAATAGTTGCGATAGCTGCCGGAGGTGCTGATTCCGTGCCCCTGCAGATCAACGCGTGCCTCCACCGCGTTCTCGCGATCGGTCGGTTTCTGGATGGCTACCCGCCACGGCTGCTGGCTGGCATTCAGGCCGCGACTCAGCACTGCCCCGCCCACCGACACCAGATAATTAGTGATGCCCTGCTGTTCCATCAGCCGCGCCAGGTGATCGGTGGCGTAGCCTTCGCCCATGGTGGAGAGATCGACATACAGGCCAGGCAGATCTTTCTGCAGCCACTGGCCGTTCACCGTCTCAATCACGCGCAGGTGCTGCAGGCCGGTCTGCGCTTTGGCGGCGGCGATGGCGGCATCCGATGGCGTATGCGCCGGCTGCTGCGCCGGGCCAAAGCCCCACAGATTCACCAGCGGCCCGACGGTAATGTCCATCGCGCCGCCGGTCAGCTGGCCGATGCGCAGCGCGCGGGTGACGATATCGGCCATATCGGCACTGACCGGCTGGGGATCCTGTCCCTGATACTGGTTGAAGCGCGACAGCACCGAGTCCTTTTTCCAGGTGGAGAGTTCGCCATCGTCGCGATCGAGCTGCTGCTGAATCGCCTGCTGCAGCGCGGCCTTACGCTGAGCATCCACGCCCGCCAGACTCACGCGCCACACCGTTCCCATGGTTTTGCCTTCCAGCACCAGCGCCTGCTGCGCCGGTTTTTGCTCGCACCCGCTCAGCAGCAGTGCTACCATGCCGGTCAGCAGAATGTTCTGAAAATTCATCAATTCCTCGTCTGTAAATCATTACTACAGCCTATTACAAAGCATAACTCGCTTGTAAAACCGTCTAAAGCTGCTTGAAGTTGATCGCTGGCTGGCACAGCATACTGCGTTCCTGCACGAGAATCCTTACAGGAGCGACAGATGATTTATATGATTCTTGCTATTACCGCCGGGTTATTTGCTTACGGAAGCTTCCGTTGCTGGCAGCACTATCGCCACCGCCTGATTCAGCACTATCCGTCGCGCCGACGTTAAGGCATTGCACCAGTGTCGTGCATCCTGCACCGCTTCAGCGCTGGCGCAGTGTAACAAAGCGGCCACGGGGCGCGTGGCGCTGAGAGCGGTGGCGTGGCATGAATTGTGCAGCGTTGATGGTGGGTTGAACATCAGCGAGGTGCAATATGAGTAAGGCAACAGAACAACAGGATAAATGGCAGCGCTGGCTGAGCTTTTCCGCCTTTACGCTGGCGGGCGTGGCGCTGGAAGGCAGCCTGCCGCCTGCCACCACATCCCCGCAGCAGGCGGCAAAGGCCAGACGCTGGCGCAACGCGCCGTAAATTACAGACCCAGCTCGCTCAGGCCCGGATGATCGTCCGGGCGTCTGCCAGCCGGCCAGTGAAACAGCCGCGCTTCAGCGCTAATCGGCAAATCGTTGATGCAGGCGAAGCGCTGAATCATCAGACCATCGGCACCAAAGTGCCAGTTTTCATTGCCGTAGCTGCGGAACCAGTTGCCGCTGTCATCGCGCCACTCATAGGCAAAACGCACCGCCAGCTTATCGTGGTGCCACGCCCATAACTCTTTAATCAACCGATAATCCAGCTCGCGGGCCCATTTGCGCTGCAGAAAGGTCACGACGTCCGCGCGACCGTTAACGAATTCGCTGCGATTGCGCCAGCGGGTATCTTCACTGTAAACCTGCGACACGCGCTGCGGATCGCAGCTGTTCCAGGCATCTTCCGCCATACGCACTTTTTCTAAGGCACTTTGATGATCGAACGGGGGGATGAGCATTTTTTATCTCCTGATGATGTAGACAGGTCTGTCTACTTGATTCATCCTGCCGTATGTAGACAATTCTGTCTACCCCCGAAAACAGGAATTTTTTCTTATGCTCGCACCCCTGCTGTTTGATGCCAGCGCCAGCGCGCGTGACCGCATCCTGCTCAGCGCGCAACAGCTGTTTTATGCGCAAGGCATCCGTGCTACCGGCATCGATAAAGTGATTACCGCGGCTGGCGTTACCAAAGTGACCTTCTACCGCCATTTTCCGGCCAAAAATGACTTAATTCTGGCGTTTCTGCAGCAGCGCCATCAGCGCTGGATGAGCGGCTTTCGCAGCGCGCTGGCGCAGCAGCCTGCCATCACCGTGGCGCTGCCGGCTGCGTTACTGAGCTGGTTTCAGGAGGAGGATTTCCGCGGCTGTGCGTTTATTAATAGCGCGGCAGAACTGGCTGATACCCTGCCGGAAGCGAGCGCCCTGATTCGCCAGCACAAGCGTGAGATGGCGGCCGCCATTGCCGAAAGACTCAGCGCGGCGCAGCAGGAAAAAACCGGGCAGATCGTGTTGCTGGTAGATGGTGCAATCGTGCAGGTTCAAATGGGGGAAGCGGCGCAGCAGGTGACGGCAACGCTGCAGGCGGCGCTGAACGCGCTGCTGGAGAGCAGAGCGTGACCCGCAGGCCACGCTCTCCGGCTTAGAACTGGTAAACCAGGCCCAGCGCAACGATGTCGTCGGTGTTGATACCGGCCGCATCGGTGAAGTTGTTGTCGTCCAGCAGGTTAATCTGGTAATCAACATAGGTCGACATGTTTTTGTTGAAGTAATAGGTCGCACCCACGTCGACATATTTTTTCAGGTTCTGGCTGCCGTAACCTTCGATATCGCTGCCGCGTGAGGAGACGAAGGCCAGCGACGGACGCAGACCGAAGTCAAACTGATACTGTGCCACCAGTTCCCAGTTGTCCGCTTTGTTGGCATAGCCGTACGCAGCGGAATCCACCGCGCCGAAGCGGGTTGCGTTGTAAGAACGGGTGTACATCGCCGCCAGATACACGTTGTTAGCGTCATATTTCAGACCGCCGGTGTAGGCTTCGGCTTTATCACCGCGACCAAGAATGCCTGGCGCGTTGCCGTTCTGATTGTTGGTACGGTCAGACTGGAACATCGCCGCACCCAGACCGAAGCCGGAGCCGAGATCGTAGGTGGTGCTCAGGCCCCATCCGTCGCCGTTCTCACCCAGGACATCACGACCGGAAGAGGATTCGGTTGGGTTGTCGTTTTTGCCCTGATACTGCACGGCAAAGTTCCAGCCATCCACCAGCCCGAAGAAGTTGCTGTTGCGGTAAGTCGCCAGGCCGTTGCTGCGCTGGAACATGAAGTTGTCCGCGCCGTAGGTGTCACCACCAAACTCCGGCAGCACGTCAGTCCAGGCGCCGATGTCATACAGTACGCCGTAGTTACGGCCGTAGTCGAACGAGCCCGCATCACCGAATTTCAGACCGGCGAAGCCGACACGGGTGTAGCTGTTGGCGGTGCCCTGCGATTCTGCGGTGTTCAGCGCTGCCTGGTACTCCCACTGACCGTAGCCGGTCAGCTGGTCGGTCACCTGAGTTTCACCTTTAAAACCAAAACGCAGGTAAGACTGGTCACCGTCCTGGCCATCGTTGTCCGAGAAATAGTGCAGGCCGTCTACTTTGCCGTAGAGGTCTAATTTGTTGCCATCTTTGTTATAAATTTCAGCTGCGCTTGCTGAGCCTGCCACCAGCAATGCAGGAATCATCAGGGAGAGAACGCGACGTTTCATTTTATTACCCTCTGTAATGTGCCTTTTATATGTGCCACTGCTAACTGAATGCTTAAAAATTCAGCCGGCAAGCCATTGTTATTTTATGGAGAGCAATAATCTATCACGAAAATGATACTAAATTTCCGAAAGTGTTTCATTGTATTAAATAGTTATTTCCAAATGTAAATTTCGCGGAACTAATAATCAGCACACATCGGCAAAAAATATCGCACTAATTGATAAACCGAATTTTATTCATTTAAATACATAGAGATAAGATGAGATAAGCTGCCGCACTGAATGATAAAACTTAACGCCACTCAGCGCATACAATTACTCCCGCTATCATCATTTATTTCATTATTACCTTCATTCACCCCGAATGAGAGATTTACCCTAATTCCCGCCGGACATGATTGTCCGGCATTTTTTTGCCTGCCATTTTTCTTCCGCTCTGTAATTTTATGTAAACCTGTTTACTGAGGTTAAATTAACCGCCACTCAGGACGCCATTATTTGTTCGTTTTCGCACTTTTTGTTCATTACTTAGCCATGATTGCGCAATGTTAATTTCCGGGCGTAATAAAGTTGAACAGGAATATAGCCGATGCGTTTCCCCAACCGTTTGCGGAATATTCTTTACCACTATTCAGTCAGTTAGCGTTGCCGCAGTAATCGATTTTCACCCCAACTTAAGCCAAATTTTCACTGAATCTGTCGGTTTACTAAGAGCCAGAGAGCTTATGAAGTCCAGGAAATGTCTGGAAAAGCGCAGCGCCTGGCAAAAGATCGGTAATATGCTCGTTTCTGGCGACCATTTTTGCCCTGCTCTTCGCCTTCATTGAGCGGTGCCGCGCCAGCTTTAATGCTAAACTTCGTCGCTCGAACGACTTATGACAACGACACCTTTATGACAGCACTGGACGCCGCACAGCCCAACAAATTGCATCAGCGTGTCAATCTGGGAACACGCCTCGTTTTTCTCATCGCCGGTTTAAGCATGTCTGCCTGGGCGCCGCTGGTGCCGTTTGCCAGCCAGCGCCTCCAGCTGACGGGCGCGTCGCTGGGCGGCCTGCTGCTGTGTCTCGGCATTGGTTCACTGGGGGCAATGCCGGTGACAGGTGCGCTGGTGGCACGCTTTGGCTGCCGCCGCGTTATGCTGTGCTCCACGCTGGTGGTGCTGGCAGTATTGCCGCTGCTGGCGACGCTGGATGTGATGTGGCTGATGGCCGCCACGCTGATGGTGTTCGGTGCCGGGCTCGGCATGCTGGATGTGGCCATGAATGTGCAGGCGGTTGAGGTTGAGAAAGCGGCGGCCAAGCCGATGATGTCCGGTTTCCACGGTTTCTTCAGTCTTGGCGGTATTCTTGGCGCCGGCGCGGTCAGCCTGTTACTTGGCGCGGGTCTGACACCGCTGCAGGCGGTGGGCGTTATCATGCTGCTGATGGTGCTGCTGTTGCTGTGCAGCCTGCCGACGCTGATGACGGAGCGCCTGCATCAGCCCGATCAACCCTGGCTGGTGATCCCGCGCGGCTGGGTCGCCTTCCTCGGTTGCCTGTGCTTTATTTTGTTCCTTGCGGAAGGCGCGGTACTCGACTGGAGCGCCCTGCTGCTGCTGCAAAGTCCGGGCATGAGCCTGGCGCACGCCGGTCTGGGTTACGCCATCTTCTCCATCGCCATGACCATAGGTCGTCTGACGGGCGATAAAGTGATTCAGCGCTTTGGCCGCTATCCGGTGATGCTGACCGGTGCGCTGGCGGCGGCAGCCGGCATGACGCTGGCGGTGCTGCTGCCGTGGCCGCAGGCGGCGCTGCTGGCCTTTTTGCTGGTGGGCTTTGGCCTGGCCAATACCGTGCCGATGCTGTTTAATGCCGCCGGTAATCAACAGGATATGCCGGCCAATCTGGCGATTTCCGCCATGACAACGCTTGGCTATGCGGGTATTCTTTCAGGCCCGGCTTTAATCGGCTTTATTTCCCAGTGGCTCAGCCTGAGCGGCGCGTTTTTACTTATCGCCCTGCTGCTGCTGGCGGTTGCCGCCAGCGCCCGGCTGGTCGCGCGTTAATTGCAGGATCCTGAGACACCTATGCTGCCTTATAAATTTCCGCTGACCTCCGGCAACGTAACGCGCTTTTTCGTGGTGTTTAACCTGGTGCTGTTTCTCGCGCTCGGTGCCATGGTGCATAACAGTGTGAATGCGTGGATCATGGAAAAGCGCTACGCCATGACTGACCTGGCGCGCGCAATGCAAAAACGCATTGATGCTTACCGCTTTGCCACCTGGCAAATCTATGAAAATCTCGCCACCAGCGCCGCGGGTTCTACGCCAAACAGTAGCCTGCAGGAGACGCGCCTGCGCCCGGACGTTTACTATCTGGAGAAAACCCGCCGCAAGACCGAAGCGCTGATTTTCGGCTCGCACGACAGCAGCACGCTGGATATGACGCTGCGCATGTCCAATTATCTCGATACGCTGTGGGGCGCTGAAAATCCGGCGTGGTCGATGTACTTCCTCAATGGTCAGGACAACAGCCTGATCATGATCTCGACCCTGCCGCTCAAGGATATGGCGACACGCTATAAAGAGAGCGCGATCAATACGCTGGTGGACAGCCGCCGCGCCGAAATGCTGCAGCAGGCCAATGCGCTCGACGAACGCGAAAGCTTCTCGCCGCTGCGCCACTTTGCCTGGCAGAACGATCACTACTTCACGCTGCGCACCACGTTTAACCAGCCAGGTCATTTAGCCACGGTGGTAGCGTTCGATCTGCCGGTTAACGATTTGATTCCACGCAGTATGCCGCTGGAGAATTTCCAGCTGCGCCAGGATGCCAGCCAGCCCGGCAGCGCCACCAGCGATGACGCCAGCAGCGAAAGCACCGCGGTGACGCTGGTTAACCCGAATCTGGAAATTGCCGCCACGCTGCCCAGCACCTCGCTCCAGCTGGTGTACCGGGTGCCGCTCGCCAGCCTGGCGATGGATACCCTGCACAATCTGATGTGGCCGCTGCTGATCAATCTGTTGCTGTTCCTGCTGTCTATTGCCGGCATTACGCTGCTGCGCCAGCAGTCGCTGCGACCGAATGAGAACCAGAGCGCTGAGCTTGATTCGCTGCGTATGCTGAATGAGGAGATCGTCGCCAGCCTGCCGGTCGGGCTGCTGGTGTATGACTTTGGCACCAATCGCACGCTGCTGAGCAACAAAATCGCTGAACATCTGCTGCCGCACCTCAATCTGCAGAAGATCATCAATATGTCCGATCAGCATCAGGGCGTGCTGCAGGCTACCATCAATAACGAAGTGTATGAGATTCGCCACGCGCGCAGCATGCTGTCGCCGCACACCCAGCTGTTTATGATGCGCGATCAGGATCGCGAGCTGCTGGTGAATAAGAAGCTGCAAAAAGCGCAGCAGGTGCTGGATCGCAACCACCAGATGCGCCAGCAGCTGATGCAGAATCTTGGCCATGCGCTTAATCGTCCGCTGCAGAGCATGGTGACGCAGCTGGTGCAGCTCAGCCAGCGCGATGACGACGAGAGCGTGCTGGATCTGCTGGATGAGAGCCAGGGTCTGGCGCGGCTGGTGGACGATATCGTCCTGCTCAACCGGCTGGAAGCCCACGACTGGTCGCCGGATGCGGGCGTGTTTAACCTGCAGGATCTGCTGGATGAGATTGCGCTGGAAAGCCTGCCGCTGCTGCGCCGCAAAGGGCTGACGCTGGTGGTCAACAATCAGCTGGCCAACGACGAGATGCGCTTTGGCGATCGCCGCGCGCTGCGTAAAGTCCTGACCACGCTGATGCACTACGCGCTCACCACCACGCAGTGGGGCAAGATTTCCCTTGATATCAAAGCCAGCGACAGCAAAGCCAACAGCGTGCTGTTCCAGCTGGTGGATACCGGCTCAGGCCTGACCGGCGACGAGCTGGCCAACGTCGATTTTCCTTACCTCGGCGAAACCACGCAGGATCGTTACGGTCAGGCGTCCGGCATGGCGTTTTTCCTGTGTAAGCAGCTGTGCAAACAGATGGGCGGCCAGCTGGAGATTATCGCCAAACCGGATATCGGCACGCGCTACAACATTCAGCTGCCGCTGGCGCTGGAGCAGCAGAGCGAGCAGGAAGAGAAACTGCTGGAAGGCGTTACGGCGCTGGTGGATATCGCGGTCGAAGACGTACACAAAATTGTCTGCCGCCACCTCGAGAACTGGGGGGCAAATTGCCTGACCTCGGACGAACGCTTGTCCGGGCAGGAGCATGATGTGCTGGTGACGGACGATCCGGCACGCCTGCACGGCTGGGCGCTGTTGCTGGCGGGCGACGAAATGGGGCATCACGCCCTCAACGACCAGCAATTCCGGGTCAATTTCAATCTCAGCAATGCGCTGCTTGATGCGCTGCTGGCCCTGATTGAGAAGCAACTGGCTCATGATTCGATAGAGGAGAGCGACGACGATGAGGCTGCCACGCCGCTGCTGAGCGGCGGCTATTTCCAGCTGTTTACGGAGACAGTACCGCCAGATGTGAAGAGACTGTATACTGAGTCGGCGGAGAAGGACTATCCCTCGCTTGCTCAGACAGCGCATCGCCTGAAAGGCGTGTTTGCCATGCTCAATTTACTGCCGGGTAAACAGCTTTGTGAAGAGTTAGAACAGCACATTAAACTGTGCGACGATTTAACCATTAAAAATACCACCAGTGAAATTGACGCGTACGTCAACCAACTGCTGCAGCAAGGTAACCAATAAGATGAATAACCTGAATGTAATTATTGCCGATGACCATCCAATCGTTCTGTTCGGTATCCGTAAATCTCTGGAACAGATCGAATGGGTGAATGTGGTAGGTGAGTTTGAAGACTCAACAGCACTGATCAATAGCTTGTCCAAACTGGATGCCAACGTCCTGATTACCGATCTGTCGATGCCGGGCGAAAAATACGGCGACGGCATCACGCTGATCAAGTACATCAAGCGTCACTATCCGGATCTCTCCATTATTGTTCTGACTATGAATAATAACCCGGCGATCCTGAGCGCGGTACTGGATCTGGATATCGAAGGCATCGTGCTGAAGCAGGGTGCACCGACCGACCTGCCGAAAGCGCTGGCAGCCCTGCAGAAAGGCAAAAAGTACACGCCAGAAAGCGTGGCCAAACTGCTGGAGAAAATCAGCGCCGGCGGCTACGGCGACAAACGTCTGTCACCGAAAGAGAGCGAAGTGCTGCGTCTGTTCGCCGAAGGCTTCCTCGTTACCGAGATCGCCAAGAAGCTGAACCGCAGTATCAAAACCATCAGTAGCCAGAAGAAATCAGCAATGATGAAGCTGGGCGTGGATAACGATATCGCACTGCTGAACTACCTCTCTTCCGTCAGCGCCACTCAGGTCGACAAAGAGTAATCCCTGCGGCGGTGCTTCGGCACCGCCTCTCCTCTGCCCTGCTTATCCTTCCCGGCTTTTGCGAACACGTTCGGCATACAGCGCCAGCGTGGTTTTCAGCACATCCAGCGTCACCGGTTTTGACAGGCAGTTATCCATGCCGGCATCCATACAGCGCTGTTTCTCTTCCGCCAGTGCGTTAGCGGTCACCCCAATCACCGGGAAGGCATGCCCCAGCTGGCGCAGACGCTGCGTCAGCCGGTACCCGTCCATGTTTGGCATGTTGACGTCGCTCAGCACGATATCAATATGGTTACGGCTGAGCACGTTGAGCGCATCCACGCCGTCCTGCGCCGTTTTGGTCTGATAGCCCAGCGTGCCGAGCTGTTCAGACAGCAGCATCCGGTTAATCGGATGGTCATCAACGATCAGCACCATGATGTCTTCATAGCTGGAGGCCTGCTGCGGCACCGGCAGTTCCAGCGTGGTCGCCGTTTCGCTGTCGATGGCAATGCGGTAAATCCGGCCCAGCAGCAGCGGCAGATCGTGCAGCGTCGCGCTGCTGTGCACCCACTGTCCCGGCGTCGTTTCCTGCGGCATATCAATGTGTTCACCGCAGATACGGATGCGCGCGCGTACCGTCTGCGCTGGCGCGTCGTGGTGATCGCAGATCATCACATCGTCCGCCCCAGCCCGCCCCTGATAGTGCGCAACCTGGATGCCCTGCTGCTGAAGCAGACGCAGCAGGAAGGCTGCCAGATAGTCGTTGCGCAGGTCGAGCCAGATGGCTTTTTCCTGCAGACCATCCAGCAGCGGCGGCGCGGGTTGCTGTCCAGCGTAGATCGGAATACGCACCACGAACTGGCTGCCCATGCCCGGTTCAGAGTCGACTTCGATGTCGCCATCCATCATGTTGATGAGCTTTTCACAGATCGCCAGTCCCAGCCCGGTGCCCTGGAAATTACGCTGCACGCCGGAGCCGACCTGGAAGAACGGGTCGAACAGGCGCGTGATCTCTTTTGCCGGGATTCCCACGCCAGTGTCGCGCACGCGAAACGCCAGATACCCCTCTTTGACATAGGCGTGCAGGATAATGCAGCCGGTGTGAGTGAATTTAATGGCGTTGTTCAGCAGGTTGGAGATCACCTGCTGCAGGCGCAGCGGATCGCCATCCAGCGCCAGCGGCACATCGTTCTCGATGAACACATACAGCGTCAGGCGCTTGCGCACCACCAGCGACAGATAGTTGCTGGCAATATGGTTGACCACCTCACGCGGCGAGAAGGGACGCGGCTCAATCTTCAGCTGCTCGGACTCGATCTTCGAGAAGTCGAGAATATCGCTGATGATTTTCAGCAACAGGCTGGATGAGTTGTTCATCGCCGTGACCAGCGAATCCACGCCCTTCGGCAGCGATTTGGTCTGCAGCAGATCGAGGTTACCGATAATGCCGTACAGCGGCGTCCGCAGTTCGTGACTGACGGTAGCAAGGAACATCGATTTGGACTGGCTGGCCTGCTCGGCGGCGTGCGCCATCTCCTGCAGCGACTGCTCCATGCGCACGCGCGCCGAGACGTCGACCAGCACGCAAATCGCCACGTTCTCGTTGCGGTAGCGCGAATGCACAAAGCTGATTTGCAGGTTCGTGTTACTGCCGGTCAGCATATCGACAAAATTAACCTGCTGGCCGCCGATGATTTCGTTCAGCCGCAGGCGATCTTCCTGCGTCAGCAGCGTCAGATAGTTATGCGCCAGTTCATTACTGAGGATGTTGGTGCCATCGCTGGTACGCAAAATACAGATGCCGACCGGCGCTGACGCGACAATCTTGCGGTTGAACTGCTCGTGCTCCTCCAGCCGGTGAGCGTTATCTTCCGCCGGCAGGAACATGCGGCGTTCAAACACCCACGCCAGGGTAAACAGAATCAGCGCGCTGAGGATATTGAGCAGCAGCGCGTTAATCAGCATCAGCTTGAGCTGATCCATCAGCACATCGGTCGACAGCGACCACACCACATTGAGGCTGGACGGCGGCAGCGGCTTTTTCAGCACCAGCTGACGATAGCCGTCAAGATAACCAAACCAGGTGCTGTTATCCGGCAGATCGTCCAGCGAATAACCGGGTCCGCCGCGTCGTGAGCTGATCAGCGGACGATAGTTTTCATCGGTGATGGTGGCCACCAGCGGCAGCCCGCCGGGCTGAATAAATTCATCCAGGCGAATGTTCTGTTCCACGCCGAGCAGCGCCTGCAGTTTGTTGGCGACGTAAACTGGCACCACCATGTAGAAGTTGCCGATGCCTGGCTGGCTGCTGTTGGTAATCCAGTACATCGGATTACGTCGCTCTTCCTCGTTGCCGCTGCGGTAGTGCAGCACGTTTTCGCGCAGCGCCTTCAGGCTGCGTTCGCGATCGACCGGATTATTGTTACCGATGGTGAAATCTGCCAGGCACTGATTTTCGCCGCCAATAAAGAACACCCGATTGAGTTCATAGGCTGAGGCAAAATTGCTTTTCCAGTAGTTAATGAAATAGCTAAGGGAATCGAGCGAGTTACGCCAGGTGTTGCTCATTGACGTGCAGTCACCGTCGGTAAACAGCGGCGTAAACTGCGGCAGCGTGCTTTTGCCGCCCGGCATGCCGTTGAGCATATCCAGCCCGTTGACGCTGCTGCTCAGGCGATTCTCAGTGATGTACTTCAGTTCGCGCATCACATCCGCTGAGTGGCGCACATACCATTCGGCCTGACCATAATTGGTGGCAAACTCCTGGCGCACCGCGTTCTCTTTCTCGTGCAGCACATTGATGATGTAGAAAGTGGTCAACAGTGCACCCAGCGACCAGAGCAGCAGTGCCAGCGCACGAAACAGGTAGCGCGAGATGCGAAGCGTGGTGCGAAAGGAGACGAGATATTTCAAAAGAGACTCACTGGCGGCAAGGGTTATCGGGACGTTGAAAAGTTCTCATACACTAGCTTTATCAGGGCGAAAAAGCCAGTTGGCACGCGACTTTGGGAGTGAAAGTCAGACAAAAAAACGGCAGGTCGGTTGCCCTGACCTGCCGCTTGTGACAGACAACGAACGGTTACTCTTCGTCGTCTGTTTCCGGTGCGTCGTCGTCGCTGTCGACTTCCGGCGCGATATCGTCTTCGCCTTCTGCCACGCTGCCGTCGATGGCGTCGAGTTCTTCCTCTTCCACCGGTTCAGCGACGCGCTGCAGGCCGACCACGTTTTCATCTTCCGCGGTACGAATCAGGATCACGCCCTGCGTATTACGGCCCACCACGCTAACTTCCGACACGCGGGTACGCACCAGCGTACCGGCATCGGTGATCATCATGATCTGATCGCTATCTACCACCTGTACCGCGCCAACCACTGGCCCGTTACGCTCGGTGACTTTAATCGAGATCACGCCCTGCGTGGCGCGCGATTTGGTCGGATACTCGCTGTTAGCAGTACGCTTGCCGTAGCCGTTCTGCGTTACGGTGAGAATCGCGCCCTCTTCACGTGGCACAATCAGCGACACCACTTTGTCGCCTTCTGCCAGCCTGATGCCGCGTACGCCCGAAGCCGAACGGCCCATGGCGCGCACCGCGCTCTCCGCGAAGCGCACCACTTTACCGGCGGCAGAGAACAGCATCGCTTCGTCGTTACCGTTGGTCAGCGCCACGCCAATCAGCTCATCGTCTTCACGCAGGTTGATGGCAATGATGCCGGCACTACGCGGACGGCTGAACTCCTGCAGCGCAGTTTTCTTCACGGTACCGTCTGCGGTCGCCATGAAGATGTTGAAGCCTTCGGTGTATTCGCGCACTGGCAGAATCGCGGTGATACGCTCGTTGGCTTCCAGCGGCAGCAGGTTGACGATCGGACGACCGCGCGCGCCACGGCTGGCTTCCGGCAGCTGATAGACCTTCATCCAGTAGAGGCGGCCACGGCTGGAGAAGCACAGAATGGTGTCGTGGGTGTTGGCCACCAGCAGACGATCAATAAAGTCTTCTTCTTTAATGCGCGCCGCCGATTTGCCCTTACCGCCGCGACGCTGGGCTTCATAGTCTGACAGCGGCTGGTATTTGACGTAGCCCTGATGCGACAGGGTGACCACCACATCTTCCTGGTTGATCAGGTCTTCGATGTTGATGTCAGCGCTGTTAGCGGTGATTTCCGTACGGCGCGCATCGCCAAACTGATCGCGCATCGCCACCAGCTCTTCACGGATCACTTCCATCAGGCGCTCGGCGCTCTGCAGGATGTGAATCAGTTCGGCGATCTGGTCCAGCAGCTCTTTGTACTCGTCGAGCAGTTTTTCATGCTCAAGGCCGGTCAGTTTCTGCAGACGCAGATCAAGAATGGCCTGTGCCTGCTGCTCGGTCAGGTAGTAGCGACCGTCGCGAATACCAAACTCCGCTTCCAGCCACTCCGGACGCGCGGCGTCGTCACCGGCACGTTCCAGCATGGCGGCGACGTTGCCGAGATCCCACGACTGCGCCAGCAGGCCGCTTTTCGCTTCGGCTGGCGTCGGAGCCCGACGAATCAGCTCGATAATCGGATCGATGTTGGCCAGCGCAATCGCCAGACCTTCAAGGATGTGCGCACGATCGCGCGCTTTACGCAGTTCGAAGATGGTACGACGCGTCACCACTTCACGGCGGTGGCGAACGAAGGCTTCAATGATCTCCTTCAGCGTCATGATCTTCGGCTGGCCCTGATGCAGGGCAACCATGTTGATGCCGAAAGAGACCTGCAGCTGCGTCAGCGAGTAGAGGTTGTTGAGCACCACTTCGCCGACCGCATCGCGTTTCACTTCAATGACGATACGCATGCCGTCTTTGTCAGATTCGTCACGCAGGCCGCTGATGCCCTCAACGCGCTTCTCTTTCACCAGCTCGGCAATTTTCTCGATCAGGCGCGCTTTGTTCACCTGATACGGGATTTCATTGACGATGATGGTTTCACGACCGGTTTTGGCGTCGGTTTCGATCTCGCCGCGCGCGCGGATGTAAATTTTACCGCGCCCGGTGCGGTAGGCTTCTTCAATGCCACGACGACCGTTGATAAAGGCGGCGGTCGGGAAATCCGGCCCGGTAATGTGCTCCATCAGCCCTTCGACGCTGATGTTTTCATCTTCGATGAACGCCAGGCAGCCGTTGATCACTTCCGTCAGGTTGTGAGGCGGAATGTTGGTCGCCATGCCGACGGCAATACCGGAGGAGCCGTTGATCAGCAGGTTAGGAATTTTGGTCGGCAGGACTTCTGGGATCTGCTCGGTGCCGTCATAGTTCGGCACAAAGTCGACCGTCTCTTTTTCCAGGTCAGCCAGCAGTTCAGAGGAGATCTTCGCCATGCGCACTTCGGTATAACGCATCGCTGCGGCGGAGTCGCCGTCGACCGAACCGAAGTTACCCTGACCGTCGACCAGCATGTAGCGCAGGGAGAACGGCTGGGCCATGCGCACGATACTTTCGTACACAGCGGAGTCACCGTGTGGGTGATATTTACCGATAACGTCACCGACCACACGGGCAGATTTTTTATAGGGTTTGTTCCAGTCGTTACCCAGTTCGCTCATGGCAAAAAGCACACGGCGATGCACCGGCTTCAGGCCATCACGTACATCGGGTAAGGCTCGGCCAACGATGACCGACATGGCGTAATCGAGGTAGGAGTTTTTCAACTCTTCTTCGATATTGACCGGTGTAATTTCTCTCGCAAGGTCGCTCATGGAGCCGCTATCCCTCTACATAATCCCGGATTTTAAAGGTGCGAAAGTATATCACATCGCTTGCGTGCGGTGAACGTAAAGCAGGGTTTTGTGGCGCTTTTCCTTTGCGCTGAGAGATGCCTCGCAGGGTTTATACGTTTATACTGGTGGCATATTTTGTCAGGAGTCATGATTCAATGAATGAACAACCGCAGGAAAGCCGCCAGAACGTCGACCACGCCGAAATTGCTAAGTTTGAGGCGGTTGCATCACGCTGGTGGGATTTAGAAGGTGAATTTAAGCCGTTGCACCGCATTAATCCCCTGCGTCTTGGCTGGATTGCCCAGCACAGCCATGGGCTGTTCGGTAAGAAAGTGCTGGATGTCGGTTGCGGCGGCGGCATTCTCGCCGAGAGCATGGCGCGCGAAGGGGCGGAGGTCACCGGCCTGGATATGGGCGCCGAGCCGCTGGAGATCGCGCGCCTGCACGCGCTGGAGAGCGGCGTGAGCGTCAATTACGTGCAGCAGACGGTTGAAGCCCATGCGGCCAGCCATGCCGGTCAGTACGACGTGGTGACCTGTATGGAGATGCTGGAACACGTGCCGGATCCGCGTTCCGTGGTGCTGGCCTGCGCGCAGCTGGTGAAACCGGGCGGCGAGGTGTTTTTCTCCACCATCAACCGTAACCCTAAAGCCTGGCTGCTGGCGGTGTTTGGTGCTGAATACGTGCTGCGCATGGTGCCGCGCGGTACCCATGACGTGAAAAAGTTTATTCGTCCCGCCGAGCTGCTGAACTGGGTGGACGAAACCGCCCTGCGTGAACGCAATATGACTGGCCTGCACTACAATCCGCTGACCAATCAGTTCCGCCTTGGCCGCGGGGTGGACGTCAATTATATGGTGCACACCCACCGTCAGGCGTAAACGACCTGTTTCGCCTGCCTGCCCGTGGGCAGCGGTGTTGTAGCGGCGTGATTTATTACGCGAGAAATCGCGCCGCTATGGAATCTACGACCGGCAATTTACTCAACTGAACGGCATAACGTCCTGCACGCCGCCAGTCCTCCTTTCACTTCCGACCGCCCCCGGTTTATCACGCGCTGGCCCTATCCAGATCAATTTCCTTTTAGACGCTGCGATGCGCTTTTTGTAAGGTGAAAAGGTCATAAAAAATTCATAAGCAAACGCAGATAAGTTCGCTGCTGACGGAGCGGCGCGGGCTTTTTTCGCCTGGGAAATTTCCCGAATCGCAGCGGTTGAGCAATAAACACGCGCTCGATCAAAAATTGAAAAAAAACCTGTTATCCGTTGACACCAGGTGCAGGCCTTGTGGCGTGGGGATCCAGGATTTTCGCCACCCCCCAGGGCGTAAAATTTTGTGAAAATCAACTCTTGTGATGATCCGATTGCTGACTAGAATACTCACCATATTGTTGTTCAAACTTTCCGCACCCCCTATATATAGTGTTTATCCACAGGCTTACTCACAATGAGCCGCCTGTGAATAGACGGGGGATAATTTTGTATTTCATGGACAGGTAAACACGCGACATGAACCAAAGTCTGCTCGTTACGAAACGCGATGGCCGCCAGGAGCGCATCGACCTCGATAAGATTCACCGGGTGCTGGACTGGGCAGCTGAAGGGCTGAACAATGTCTCCGTCTCGCAGGTTGAGTTGCGTTCGCACATCCAGTTTTACGATGGCATCAAAACCTCGGACATTCACGAGACCATCATCAAAGCGGCTGCTGATTTGATCTCCCGTGACGCGCCTGATTACCAGTACCTGGCTGCGCGTCTGGCGATCTTCCACCTGCGTAAAAAAGCGTACGGTCAGTTTGAGCCACCGAAGCTGTACGACCAGGTAGTGAAAATGGTCGAGATGGGCAAATACGATCGCCATCTGCTGGAAGACTACAGCACCGAAGAGTTCGAGCAGATGGACGGCTTCATCGACCACTGGCGCGACATGAACTTCTCCTACGCGGCGGTGAAGCAGCTGGAAGGCAAATATCTGGTGCAGAACCGCGTCAGCGGTGAAATCTACGAGAGCGCCCAGTTCCTGTATATTCTGGTCGCCGCCTGCCTGTTCTCCGGCTATCCGCGCGATACGCGCATGGATTACATCAAGCGTTTCTACGATGCGATCTCCACGTTCAAGATCTCGCTGCCTACGCCTATCATGTCCGGCGTGCGCACCCCGACCCGTCAGTTCAGCTCCTGCGTACTGATCGAGTGCGGCGACAGCCTGGATTCCATCAACGCCACCTCCAGCGCTATCGTGAAATATGTGTCACAGCGTGCCGGTATCGGCATCAACGCGGGTCGCATTCGTGCGCTCGGCAGCCCGATTCGCGGCGGTGAAGCGTTCCACACCGGCTGTATCCCGTTCTATAAGCACTTCCAGACGGCGGTAAAATCCTGCTCGCAGGGCGGCGTGCGCGGCGGTGCGGCAACGCTGTTCTACCCGATGTGGCATCTGGAAGTGGAAAGCCTGCTGGTGCTGAAAAACAACCGCGGCGTTGAAGGCAACCGCGTGCGTCATATGGATTACGGCGTGCAGATCAACAAGCTGATGTACACCCGCCTGCTGAAAGGCGAAGACATCACCCTGTTCAGCCCGTCCGACGTGCCAGGCCTGTATGACGCGTTCTTCGCCGATCAGGATGAGTTTGAGCGTCTGTATACCAAATATGAGAAGGACGACAGCATCCGCAAGCAGCGCGTGAAAGCCGTCGACCTGTTCTCGCTGATGATGCAGGAACGTGCTTCAACCGGCCGTATCTACGTGCAGAACGTTGACCACTGCAACACCCACAGCCCGTTCGATCCGGCCATTGCGCCAGTGCGTCAGTCTAACCTGTGCCTGGAAATTGCACTGCCGACCAAACCGCTGGAAGACGTCAACGACGAAAGCGGCGAGATTGCGCTGTGCACCCTGTCCGCCTTTAACCTCGGTGCGATTGAAAGCCTAGACGATCTGGAAGAGCTGGCGACGCTGGCAGTGCGCGCGCTGGATGCCCTGCTCGATTACCAGGATTACCCGATCCCGGCTGCGAAACGCGGTGCAATGGGCCGCCGTACCCTGGGTATTGGCGTGATAAACTACGCCTATTACCTGGCGAAACACGGTGTGCGCTACTCTGACGGCAGCGCCAACAACCTGACGCACAAAACCTTTGAAGCCATTCAGTACTGGCTGCTGAAAGCCTCCAACGAACTGGCGAAAGAGCAAGGTGCCTGCCCGTGGTTTAAAGAGACCACTTATTCGCAGGGCATTCTGCCGATCGATACCTATAAAAAGGATCTCGACAGCGTATGTAATGAGCCGCTGCACCTTGACTGGGAAGCGCTGCGTGAGTCGATTAAAACCCACGGCCTGCGCAACTCCACGCTGTCTGCACTGATGCCGTCTGAGACCTCTTCGCAGATTTCGAACGCCACCAACGGTATCGAGCCGCCGCGCGGTCACATCAGTATCAAAGCGTCGAAAGACGGGATTCTGCGCCAGGTAGTACCGGAGTATGAGCGTCTGAAAGATCAGTACGAACTGCTGTGGGAGATGCCATCAAACGACGGCTATCTGCAGCTGGTTGGCGTGATGCAGAAGTTTATCGATCAGGCGATTTCATCGAACACCAACTATGATCCAGGCCGTTTCGCCAATGGCAAAGTGCCGATGAAACAGCTGCTGAAAGATCTGCTGACCGCGTACAAATTTGGCGTGAAGACCCTGTACTACCAAAACACCCGTGACGGTGCCGAGGATGCGCAGGACGATCTGGCGCCGTCTATTCAGGACGATGGCTGCGAAAGCGGCGCCTGTAAAATTTGATCGAAAGGCGCCTGCGGGCGCCTTATCGTGTCTGGGCCAGCAGCGGCTGGCCCGTTTCACTTTTGGACTTAGTCATGGCTTACACTACTTTCTCACAGAACAAAAATGACCAGCTGAAAGAGCCGATGTTCTTCGGCCAGTCAGTGAACGTTGCCCGTTTCGACCAGCAGAAATACGACATCTTTGAAAAGCTGATCGAGAAGCAGCTCTCTTTCTTCTGGCGTCCGGAAGAGGTTGACGTCTCGCGCGATCGCATCGACTATCAGGCGCTGCCGGAGCACGAGAAGCACATCTTCATCAGTAACCTGAAGTATCAGACGCTGCTGGATTCCATTCAGGGCCGCAGCCCGAACGTAGCGCTGCTGCCGCTGATTTCGATTCCCGAACTGGAAACCTGGGTAGAAACCTGGGCGTTCTCCGAGACCATCCACTCACGCTCGTACACCCACATCATCCGTAATATCGTCAACGATCCGTCACTGGTATTTGATGACATCGTGACTAACGAGCAGATTCTGGCGCGCGCGCAGGATATCTCGAAGTATTACGATGATCTGATCGAGATGACCAACTACTGGCATCTGCTGGGTGAAGGCACGCATCAGGTGGCGGGCAAGAGCGTGACCGTGAACCTGCGTGCGCTGAAGAAGCAGCTGTATATCTGTCTGATGAGCGTTAACGCGCTGGAAGCAATCCGCTTCTACGTCAGCTTTGCCTGCTCGTTCGCCTTTGCCGAGCGCGAACTGATGGAAGGTAACGCCAAGATCATTCGTCTGATCGCCCGTGACGAAGCGCTGCACCTGACCGGCACCCAGCATATGCTGAACCTGATGCGTACCGGTGAAGACGACCCTGAAATGAAAGAGATCGCCGCAGAATGTCGTGACGAGTGTTTCGATCTGTTTAAGAAAGCGGCCGAGCAGGAAAAAGAGTGGGCTGAGTATCTGTTCAGCGGCGGCTCAATGATTGGTCTGAACAAGGACATTCTGTGCCAGTACATTGAGTACATCACCAATATCCGCATGCAGGCGGTGGGCCTTGATCTGCCGTTCCAGACGCGTTCTAACCCGATTCCATGGATTAACTCGTGGCTGGTGTCAGATAACGTGCAGGTGGCGCCGCAGGAAGTTGAAGTGAGCTCCTATCTGGTGGGTCAGATCGACTCCGAAGTGGGCGAAGACGACTTCAACGATTTCCAGCTGTAAGCATGAGCCGTTCCGTGGTAATCCTGCGCAGCTCCGGCTCCCGGCTGGAGTGCGCAGACGAACACCCTAATCTGCTGACGACGCTGGAAGCACACAATGTGTGCGTCGAGTTTCAGTGTCGCGAAGGCTACTGCGGCTCCTGCCGCATGCGTCTGCTGAAAGGCGAAGTGGATTATGCGGAAACCCCACTGGCGTTTATTCAGCAGGGCGAGATTCTGCCCTGCTGTTGTAAGGCCAGAGGGGAGATTGAGATCGAGCTGTAACCTGCCGCTACACCAAACCCAAAAGTCCTTTAATGCTGCAACATCCATACAGGTCGTCAGAGAGGTTGCCGCTTGCTGCACCGGCGTAAATCCATCCCTGGAGCCTGCCGCCGCGCCGTCCTGGCGCGGAGGCTGCTGCAAGCGGCAACCTCCCCCACGCCCTATCAGGCTTCTTCATTGCGGTAACAGAACGTCACCCTGCAGCGACACCAATGCTAACGGGAAGAGGGGATGTTGAGCTAAGCCGGACGTCACGCGGCAAGGATGCCGCGTGTCGAGGCCCGCAGGGAGCGGGTTTTGCCGTTCCGGGCGTGCTCAACTTCCCCTCTGACCTTGCTGATGATGACCGCCAGCACAATCGGGTTAGCTCTTCACCGTCTCCAGAACATCAATCCAGCCGTGACCGGTACTGACTTCACTGCCGTGCAGCCAGCGGCGCAGCATATTCATCGCCATCATCGCTACCACTTTCTGCCGGGTTTCCAGATTGTGCCGCCCGTGTGTAAATTTCACCCGCTGGCCCCAGCTGGCTTCCGGGGTGTGCAGCGCAATCGACACTTCCCCTTCCTGCAGATCGCCAACCGACAAGGCCAGCACTGTGCCCTGCTGAGCGGCCAACTGACGCGTGCGAGTAACCTGCGCTTCCAGCGACTCCTCACGAGCCGGCAGCAGCTCAGCGGCGCTAAGCGGCACCTGTGCGGCGGCCAGCTGCCAGTGCAGCAACCCGGCCGTGTATTGTTCGCTCAGAGCAAGGCGGAAGCCGCGATCGTGCAGTTCCCGCGCCAGCACGGCCGGCAATCCTTCAAAGCCTTCAAAAATGGTGCACTCGGCCAGCAGTAACTTAACCTGCTGCCACACCTGCTCCATCGCCACGCGCTGGCTGGCCGGGCCGGTCAGTTTGATCTCAATGATGGGCATCGACGAACGGTAGCCCATCACTACGCCCTCCGGCAGCGGCAGCGGTTCAAGCTCGGCGGCGATATCGCTCTCGCCGCGACCAAAGGTGGTCAGACGCAGGCACAGCGGGGGTTCTGGCAACGTAAAACGCGCCTTAAGACGCGGAATAATCTGCTGCTCAACCATCACTTTGAATTCTGACGGCACGCCGGGGGTAAAGAAAATCCAGCAGCGATTAAGCTGCAGGGCAAACCCACAGGCGGTGCCGACCGGGTTATCGATCAACTCGGCATTGGCCGGAATCTCCGCCTGCTTGCGATTACTGGGTGCCATGAGCCGCCCGCGGCTGGCAAACCAGGCTTCCATCTTCTCCAGCCACGCCTGTTGCAGCACCAGTTCGCTGCCGCTGGCGGTGGCCGCTGCCTGCGCGCTGAGATCGTCGCTGGTCGGCCCGAGACCGCCGTTCACGATCAGCACGTCGGCAATCTGACTGCGGCTCTGTAGCGCTTCAACCAGCGAGCTCATTGCATCGCCGACCGTGCTGCGACTGGTCATCGGCAGGCCGTGCTGAAACAGCATATCGGCCAGCCACGCGGCGTTGGTATCGACAATCTGCCCATGTAACACTTCATCGCCCGTTGAGAGCATTTCGACACGTATCACGATCTCTTCTCCTTATCCCTGTGGCTTTCACTGTAGGGAGCGCGCAGGCGAAACACAATCGCCGCCGGTGCGAAATAGCGGGTTAATCGCGATGCGGAAAGGAAACAGCGGCAAAGCAGGAATCGGGCGCGACGGACATCGCGCCCACGGGGATTAACGGCGCGCCAGCAGCAGGCCAACAAACAGACCGGCAGCCGCACCGATACCAATGCCCTGCCACGGTTTTTCATGCACGTAATCGTCGGCACGATACGCTGCCTGTTTGGCACGATAGTAATAGCTGTCGGACGCCTGGCTCACGCGATTCTTCACGTCTTCCAGCGCCTGCTCGGCTTTCTGCTTCAGTTCGATATATTTCTGGTCCGCCGGATCGCCCGAGGAGCGCAGCACTTCTTCCAGCGTTTCCGTCAGCAGCGCCAGATCGTCATCAAGACGGGTTTCAAATTGATCGGTAGATGACATGTTCACAATCCTCCATGTTTAAATGCGGTGTCGATTAACTATAGTCATAAATTGCGTTTTTGCGCCGCGCCGTCATCCGCTGACTACGCTTTTTGCCGCGCTGAACGCAAAGTTATGTCATCCGGGACGTTGCACGCGGAATTGTGCTTCGTTTATTTGATTAATCTGATAAATTTTCAGCGGACTGAATTTTTTATTTTCGCCACTGTCGTAACCCCCTGTAGCCTGACGCTAAATGTCTTGCGACAGCCTCAATACACCCGAGCAGCTAAGGAAAAGATTTCCGGCATGAATCGTAGAAAATTTATGAAAGCGTCCATGGCCCTCTCTGCCGTTAGCGGCATGACCGGGCTCTCCTCGCTGTTTGCGCAGTCCGCCTGGGCCGATGATGGCATCGCCGACGGAACCGCCGTGCGCTTCGATTTCGATGTGCTGAAAAAGAAAGCCGCGGCGCTGGCCAAACAGCCCTGGGGCGGCGCGCCCGGCCCCCTGCCCGCGACCCTGGCCAATCTGACACCGCAGGCGTATAACGAAATTCAGTACGACGCTAACCACTCACTGTGGAACAACATCGCCGACCGCGAGCTGGATGTGCAGTTCTTCCACGTTGGCATGGGCTTTAAGCGCCGCATTCGCATGTTCTCCGTGGACGCCGCCAGCCGCGAGGCGCGGGAAATCCACTTCCGTCCGGAACTGTTTAATTATCACAACGCCAACGTGGATACCCAGCAGCTGGTGGGTAAAACCGACCTCGGCTTTGCCGGTTTCCGCGCCTTTAAAAAGCCGGAGCTGGCGCGACGCGACATCGTTTCTTTCCTCGGCGCCAGCTACTTCCGCGCGGTAGATGAAACCTACCAATATGGCCTGTCAGCCCGTGGCGTCGCGGTTAACACCTTCAGCAATGGCCAGGAAGAGTTTCCGGACTTCACCGCCTTCTGGTTCGAGACGCCAAAAGCTGAAGACACCACCTTTGTGGTGTATGCACTGCTGGACGGGGCCAGCGTCACCGGTGCCTACAAGTTCACCATCCACTGCGAAGAAAAACGCGTGGTGATGGAGGTGGAAAACCACCTGTTTGCGCGCAACGAGATTCGTCAGCTCGGTATTGCGCCAATGACCAGCATGTTCAGCTGCGGCACCAACGAGCGCCGCATGTGCAATACCTATCATCCGCAGATTCATGACTCCGATCGCCTGGCGATGTGGAGCGGCAGCGGCGAGTGGATTGCCCGTCCGCTGAATAACCCGCAGCGCCTGCAGTTTAATGCCTATCAGGATGAAAACCCGCGCGGCTTCGGTCTGCTGCAGCTGAATCATGATTTCAAAGATTATCAGGACGTGATTGGCTGGTATGACAAACGACCCAGCCTGTGGGTTGAGCCGATCGGTAAATGGGGTAAAGGCGCCATCAACCTGATGGAGATCCCGACGACCGGGGAAACGCTGGATAACATCGTCTGCTTCTGGCAGCCGGCCGAGCCGGTCAAAGCTGGCAGCGAGTTTAATTTCCAGTACAAACTCTACTGGAGCCAGCTGCCGCCGGTACGCAGCGGTCTGGCCCGCGTTGACGCCACGCGCACCGGTATTGGTGGCTTCCCGGAAGGCTGGGCACCGGGCGAACACTTCCCGGACCAGTGGTGCCGCCGCTTTGCTATCGATTTCATTGGCGGTGACCTGCAGGCGGCCGCGCCGAAAGGTATCGAACCGGTGATCACCGTGTCGTCCGGCACCTTCAAACAGGTGGAGATTCTCTACGTCGAACCGCTGAAAGGTTACCGTATCCTGTTTGACTGGTATCCGAACAGCGACTCAACCAAACCGGTGGATATGCGCCTGTTCCTGCGCACCAAAGATGAGACGCTGAGCGAAACCTGGCTGTATCAGTACTTCCCGCCACCGCCCGATCAGCGCAAGTACACCGACGACCGGCAGATGACGCCGGGCTAACCTGCACGGCGAGGCCAACACCTCGCCGTTAGTTTTTCTGCATGCCGACGTGCGGAATATTATCTTCCAGATAAACATCCGTGACCGCCCGGAAGCCCAGGCGACCATAAAAGCCTTCCAGATGCGCCTGCGCGGACAGATACACCGCCCGCTGCGGCCAGTGCTGTTCGCAGCTGTTCAGCGCCTGCTCCATCAGCCGATAGCCCAGTTTCAGGCCGCGCGCCTCTTCCGACACAATCACCCGACCAATGGTCACCGGCGAGGAAGCCAGCGCGGGCGTCAGCAGACGCGCATACGCCAGCAGTTTGCCATCAAGAAAGCCCAGCAGATGGCGGTTATCAGCCGTCAAATCCTGGCCATCTATGTCCTGATACGGACAGGCCTGTTCGACGATAAACACCTGATTGCGCAGCGCCAGCACGGTATACAGCTGCTGCGCGGTCAGTTCACTGTGGTGGCAATCAAGCCATTGCATATCCATCGTGCTTCCTTGTCTGAGCGAAAAAAGTGATCTTTACAGCCTATCACAGCGCATGCGCTAAACGCAGTGGGCAGCACGTAACAGGGGCTGACACGCGGAGCTATGTGATCAAACTCTCAAATTGCAGGCAAAAAAAATCAGGCCCGCAGGCCTGATTGTGAAGATGACGCGCTGTTTACATCAGCGGCTGAGCCAGCTGCACCAGCGTGATGAGCGGCTGCGGATAAACACCGAGCAGCAACACGAGGATAGCGGAGATCAGCACCACCACACCACCTGCGGTGAACGCCCAGTTGGCCGGGGTATCGCGGGTGTGCAGTTCCGGCGGGCTGAGGTACAGGCTCACCGTAACGCGCAGGTAGTAGTACAGACCAATGGCGCTACCGGCGACAACCGCCGCGGTCAGCCACCACAGATGCGCGTTAACACCGGACGCGATGACGTAAAACTTACCGATAAAGCCCAGCGTCATCGGGATACCGGCCAGCGACAGCATCATCACCGTCATTACGGCGGAGAGAATCGGACGATGCCAGAACAGACCGCGATACGAGTAAAGCGTATCCGCATCCGGACCACGGTACGGGCTCGACATCAGGCTGACTACACCGAAGGCGCCGAGGCTGCTGAACAGGTAACCGGCCAGATAGACACCGGCGGTTTCCAGCGACAGCTGATGGGTTTTCACCGCAATCAGCGCCACCAGCAGATAGCCAAGATGCGCGATAGATGAATAGCCGAGCAGACGCTTGATGTTGCTCTGCGAAATCGCCATCAGGTTACCGAACAGAATCGAGACGAAGGCAATCACACCCAGCACGGTGCGCACCGCTTCACTGTCGGTTACCGGTGCGTACATGAACAGACGCATGATGACCGCAAAGATAGCGATTTTGCTGGCGGTGGCGAGGAAGGTCGAGACCGGAGCCGGCGCGCCCTGATAAACGTCTGGCGTCCACAGATGGAACGGCACCAGCGACAGCTTAAAGCCAAGACCGATGATCATCATGCCCAGCCCGACCAGCAGCAGCGGCTGCTGAATCATGCTGTCATTCAGGCTTTTGCCGAGCTGCACAAAGCTCAGGCTGCCGGAATCGGCGTAGACCAGCGCAATACCGAAGATCAGGAACGAGGAGGCCGCAGCCGACAGAATCATGTACTTCAGCGCCGCTTCCAGCGAGCGCTTCTGACGGAAGGCGTAGCCGATAAGACCAAACAGCGGCAGCGACAGCAGTTCGATACCGATGAACAGCGCCGCCAGATGGTTGGCGCTGGCCAGCACAATCCCGCCCAGCGCAGCGATCAGCACCAGCAGATAGAACTCATCTTTGTTGTCCGGGAAACCGGCCAGCCACGGATAAGCAAAGGTGCAGGTTGCCAGACTCGCCAGCATCACCAGCGCGGTATAGAACATCGAATAGCCATCCACGCGCAGCAGCGGCGTGACATCCATGGCGCCCACGTGGCCCACAAACCACAGCGACAGCAGCGCGAGGTTAAGACCGATGACCGTCAGCGTGGCATTAACAAAGTGGTTGCGTCGCCACGCAATGGACAGCATCACAACCACCACCGTCAATCCGACGATTAACAGCGGTAGCAACGCGATCAATTGTTGAGGAGTTATTGTCATGGCGAATTACGGCCTTGTAGTTGAAATTGAAGCGGTAAACCACTGCTGAATATTGCTCATCGCAGCATGGGACGTGTCGAGGATTGGCTGCGGGTAAACGCCCAGCAGCACCAGCAGCACGACCAGTACACCGATGGTCAGGAATTCGCGCGGCGACATTCCAGCCAGCGGCTCTTTTGATTTGGCTTCGCCGTAGTAAGCGCGCTGCATCATGATCAGCGAGTACACTGAGGCAAATACCAGGCCGAAGGTGGCAATCACGATAATCAACGGCACCACCTGATAACTGCCGGTCAGAATCATGAACTCACCCACAAAGTTACCGGTGCCCGGCATACCGAGGTTAGCCACGGCAAAGAACAGCGACAGGCCCGGAATCCACTTGATGCGCGACCACAGGCCGCCCATCTGGCGCATGTCACGGGTATGCAGACGTTCATACAGCTGACCGCACAGGATGAACAGCGCCGCGGCCGACAGGCCGTGCGCAATCATCTGCACCACCGCGCCCTGGAACGCCAGCTGGCTGCCGGTGTAGATGGCAATCAGCACGAAGCCCATGTGCGAAATCGAGGTGTAGGCGATCAGGCGTTTGATATCGGTCTGCGAGAACGCCATCCAGGCGCCGTAGAAGATACCGATGATGCCGAGCCACATGGCGATCGGTGCGAACTCCGCAGACGCATTCGGGAACAGCGGCAGGCTAAAACGCAGCAGGCCGTAAGCCGCCGTTTTCAGCAGGATACCGGCAAGGTCAACCGAACCAGCGGTCGGTGCCTGGCTGTGGGCATCCGGCAGCCAGCCGTGCAGCGGCACCACCGGCATTTTCACCGCAAAGGCGATGAAGAAGCCGAGCATCAGCAGATACTCAACGGTGTGTGACATTGGCGTTTTCAGCAGCTCTTCATAGCTGAACGTCCAGACGCCAGTGGCGTTGTAGTGCACAAACACCAGCGCCAGAATGGCAATCAGCATCACCAGACCTGACGCCTGGGTATAGATGAAGAATTTGGTTGCCGCGCTGATACGGGTTTTCCCGTCAGACGCTTTGTGACCCCAGAGCGCGATGAGGAAGTACATCGGCACCAGCATCATTTCCCAGAAGAAGAAGAACAGGAACATGTCGATGGCGAGGAACACGCCGATCACGCCGCCGAGAATCCACATCAGGTTGAGGTGGAAGAAGCCCTGATACTTTTCGATTTCATTCCACGAGCAGAGAACCGCCATCAGACCCAGCAGGCCGGTCAGCACCACCATCAGCAGCGACAGGCCATCCAGCGCCAGATGGAAATTAATGCCAAAGCGTGGGATCCACGACACCAGGAAAGTCGACTGCCACTGCGGCAGGCCCGCAGCCTGCGTCAGCGAATAGCCGCCCTGCAGCCACAGCTGCAGGCCCAGCGCCAGCGTCAGCCCCATGGTGATCAGGGCAATCCAGCGCGGCACCTTCGCGCCAAGGCGCTCAGCCAGCCAGCAAAGCAAGCCCCCAACAAAGGGTATAATTATTAGCCAAGGTAATAACACGGCGTACATTCCCTATTTTCGTCTTCGTTCAGGCTATCGGACGCGCCTGTTTCGCCTCGCCCGCGCGGGCAACGTTCACGTATTACTACGCGCCGGTTGCTGCGCTGACGAACACCAAACTGACTGCGTTGATCTCACCCGTGCATCAGACAATTTTGAACATTCTTACGTGGGGCGCTAAACCATCGCGCGCCCCGCTCATCAATCGTTAAATCACCAGCATCAGCGCCAGCACCACCACGGCACCGACGCTCATCGACGCGATATACCAGCGCAGATAGCCGTTCTCACTCACCACCAGACCTTTATTACCGATGCGCGACAGCAGCGCCGGCAGGTTCATCAGTGAATTGAGCGGATCGCGCTGCAGCAGCCAGGCAATGCCAAGGTACGGTTTAACAAATACCTTGTCGTACAGCCAGTCGAAGCCCCAGGCCGCAAACCACGAGGTGCCGAAGAAACGGCCCGGCGCGCTGTTGGCGATGCGGGTGACCAGCTGACGTTTGCCCAGCCACAGCGCGGCGGCAATCAGGATTCCGATAATCGCCACGGCACCCGAGGTGATTTCCAGCGCCACTTTGCCGGTTTCACCAAACTCGTTCTGTGGCAGCACGCCCGCCAGCGGAGGCGTAATCAGCGCGCCAACGAAGGTCGAGAGTACCAGCAGCACAATCAGCGGCAGATGATGCGTAATGCCTTTACCGGCATGCGCATGAATTTTCTCTTCGCCGTGGAACACGATGAAGATCATGCGGAAGGTGTAGATTGAGGTAAGGAATGCACCCACCAGACCGGCGACCATCAGATTGATGTGACCGTTAGCCAGCGCACCGAACAGAATCTCGTCCTTACTATAGAAGCCGGCGGTAATCAGCGGCAGCGCGGCCAGCGCAGCACCGCCCACCAGGAAGCAGACATACACCAGCGGGATGCTCTTACGCAGACCGCCCATTTTGAAAATGTTCTGCTCGTGATGACAGGCCAGAATCACGGAACCGGAGGAGAGGAACAGCAGCGCCTTGAAGAACGCATGGGTCATCAGGTGGAAAATCGCAGCGTCCCACGCCTGTACGCCCAGCGCCAGGAACATGTAGCCGATCTGACTCATGGTGGAGTAAGCCAGCACGCGTTTGATGTCGGTCTGCACCAGCGCGGCGAAGCCCGCCAGCACCAGCGTAATCGCACCAACGATACCCACCAGATGCAGCACTTCCGGCGTCAGCAGGAACAGACCGTGGGTGCGGGCAATCAGATAGACGCCTGCGGTTACCATGGTGGCAGCGTGGATCAGCGCGGAGACCGGCGTCGGACCGGCCATCGCATCGGCCAGCCACGTCTGCAACGGCAGCTGTGCCGATTTACCCACGGCACCGCCCAGCAGCATCAGCGTCGCCCACTGCAGCATGTGGTTGTCCGCCGCGAAGTGCGCCGGGGCCAGCTCCATCAGCTCACGGAAGTTCAGCGTACCCAGTTCGTTGTAGAGAATGAACAACGCAAAGGCGAGGAACACGTCACCGACACGGGTGATGATGAAGGCTTTCATCGCCGCTTTGCCGTTTTCCGGATTGCTGTAGTAGAAGCCAATCAGCAGGTAGGAACACAGCCCTACCCCTTCCCAGCCCAGGTACATCAGCATCAGGTTATCGGCCAGCACCAGCACCACCATGCTCGCGATGAACAGGTTAGTGTAAGCGAAGAAGCGTGAATAACCCTCTTCACCGCGCATGTACCACGAAGCGAACATGTGGATGAAGAAGCCGACGCCGGTAACCACCGACAGCATGGTCAGCGACAGACCATCCAGCACCAGGTTCACTTTGATGTCAAAGTTACCCACGTGCATCCAGGTCCACAGCGCCTGGGTAAATGGCTGCTGGCCTTGACTGAAGAAGTCCACACCCACAAATACGGTGGTCAGCGCCGCAAGGCCCACTGACCCCATCCCCACCGCAGCCGACAGGTTCTCCGACCAGCGACCACGGGAAAACGCCAATAGCAGGAAGCCAATCAGCGGAAATAATACGGTTAAATAGAGAAGATTCATCCGCGCATCTCGCTCACTGTGTCAATGTTCAGCGTCTGACGACGACGATAGAGCTGGAGCAGCAGCGCCAGACCAATACTGGCTTCCGCCGCCGCGAGGCTGATTGCCAGGATGTACATCACCTGGCCGTCGGCTTGTCCCCAGTAGCTGCCTGCCACCACCAGCGCCAGCGCCGCGGCGTTGATCATGATCTCCAGACCGATCAGCATAAACAGCAGGTTGCGGCGCAGTACCAGCGAGGTCAGGCCGAGAACAAACAGCACAGCAGCCAGAATCAGGCCGTGTTGTAACGGGATCATGCGTGCTCCTCCTTATTGGCCGCCGCGTCTGACACGCGGTTGCTCAGCACTTCGCCCTGACGATCTTCACGTCCGATATGGAACGCCACTACCAGACCGGCCAGCAGCAGCATTGACGCCAGCTCAACCGCCAGAACATACGGGCCAAACAGACTGATGCCCACCGCTTTGGCATCGATGACGGTGCCATCAATACCCTGGTCGGTCGCGGTCAGGATGGCGTAGATCATCACCACCAGCAGCAGCAGCGAGACAATGCCCGGACCGATCCACAGCGACGGCTTCAGCCATTCGCGCTCCTGCTCCTGCTGGGTTTTACCCAGGTTGAGCATCATCACTACGAACACAAACAGCACCATGATGGCACCGGCATAGACGATGATCTCCAGCGCACCGGCAAAATAGGCGCCCATTGAGAAGAACACGCCGGCAATCGACAGCAGCGAAACAATCAGGTACAGCAGCGCATGTACCGGATTGGTGTGGGTGATGACGCGCAATGTCGTCAGCACCGCCACCAGTCCGCAAAGATAAAACGCAAATTCCATACCTGGCTCCTTAAGGTAATAAGCCTTTAACGTCGATCGGTTTGGCTTCGTTTTCCGCGTCGCCTTTGTCTTTACCGTCGATCGCCATACCTGCCATGCGGTAGAAGTTGTACTCCGGATATTTACCCGGGCCGGAAATCAGCAGGTCTTCCTTCTCATACACCAGATCCTGACGCATGAACTCACCGAGTTCGAAGTCCGGCGTCAGCTGAATCGCGGTGGTCGGGCACGCTTCTTCACATAAACCACAGAAGATGCAGCGCGAGAAGTTGATGCGGAAAAATTCCGGATACCAGCGGCCATCCTGCATCTCCGCTTTCTGCAGCGAAATACAGCCGACCGGGCAGGCAACGGCGCACAGGTTACAGGCCACGCAGCGCTCTTCGCCGTCCGGATCGCGCGTCAGCACGATACGGCCACGGTAGCGCGGCGGCAGATAAACCGGCTCTTCCGGATACATCTGGGTTTCGCGCTTGGCGAAGGCATGCATGCCAATCATCCAGATACTGCGCACTGTCGTGCCGAAGCCAACGACAATATCTTTTAAAGTCATCTCAAAACCCCTTACTGCGCGTTGTACAGAATCACTGCGGCAGTGGCCAGCAGGTTCAATAACGTCAACGGCAGACATACTTTCCAGCCGAACGACAGCACCTGGTCATAGCGTGGACGCGGCAGCGCAGCACGAATCAGGATAAACATCACCATAAAGAACGCCGTTTTCAGGGCGAACCAGATGAACGGCGGCAGGAACGGACCGTGCCAGCCACCAAAGAACAGGGTGACGATCAGCGCCGATACGGTAGTAATGGCCACGTACTCACCGACAAAGAACAGGCCGAACTTCATCCCGGCATATTCGATGTGGTAACCGTCGGCCAGCTCCTGTTCCGCTTCCGGCTGGTCAAACGGATGACGGTGGCACACCGCGACGCCGGCAATACAGAAGGTCACGAAGCCAAAGAACTGCGGGATGATGTTCCACAGATGGGTCTGGCTCTCAACGATGGCGTTCAGGTTAAAGGAACCCGCCTGCGCCACCACGCCCATCAGCGACAGGCCAAGGAACACTTCGTAGCTCAGGGTCTGCGCGGAGGCACGCATTGCACCGAGCAGCGAGTATTTGTTGTTACTCGACCAGCCTGCGAACAGTACGGCGTATACCGCCAAACCCGCCATCATCAGGAAGAACAGCAGACCGATGTTCAGGTCGGTGACCATCCAGCTCGGCGAAACCGGCACAATCGCAAACGCCAGCAGCAGCGAAACGAAGGCGATGACCGGTGCCAGGGTAAAGATGAAGCGATCGGTAAACGGCGGAACCCAGTCCTCTTTAAAGAACATTTTGATCATGTCCGCCGCCAGCTGCAGCGAGCCGCCCCAGCCTACGCGGTTCGGTCCATAACGGTTCTGCCACAGGCCGAGCAGACGACGCTCGGCAAAGCTCATGAAGGCACCACAGGCCACCACCACCAACAGGATCACAATGGCTTTCACCACCTGCAGGATGATGTCAATAACGTCCGGTGTCAGCCAGCTCATTGCGCTGCCTCCTGCAGTTTGTCAATTTGCGCACCCGCGAGGAACGGCGGTACACCCGGCATGCCGAGCGGCAGACCCACCTGCCCCGCCTGCAGTGCCGCAGAGAAGCGCACCGGCAGACGCAGCGTTTCACCGGCGCAAACCAGCTCCACGGACGCACCGTTATTAACGCCCAGCTTCTCAGCATCTGCCGGGTTGATCACCAGCGTGGCCGCTGCCATGCGTTTCTGGAAGGTTGGCGAACGCTGAGTCATCTCTTCACTACCAAACAGCTGATAGTAAGGTGCCACGCGATACTGACTGCCGCCCACGAAGCGTGCCGGAACCTGGCTGAACCAGTCCAGTGCACTTTCGCTGGCTTCGAACAGCCGCACGCCCGGATCGCCATGACGCAGTTTACCGCCCACTTCCGCCTGGAACTTGTTCCACGCCTGCGGTGAGTTCCAGCCTGGTGCCCAGGCAAAAGGAATCTGCGAACGCGGTGCCGACGGCTGGTTGTTACCTTCCATGGAGAAGGCAAACATAGTGTCTTTATCCTGCGGCTGACGCGGTTCGTGCACGCTGATGTTGGCGCGCGCGGCGGTACGGCCACTGGCACGATGCGGTGAACGCGCCAGTTTCTGGCCACGAATACGGAAGCTGGCGTCCGGCGCCGCATCCTTAATCCCTTTCAGCTGTGGCAGCGCCACAATCGCGGCATCAATCACGTGATCGAGCTGCGTCCAGTCAATCTGGCGGCTCTCGACGGCACTGTGCAGCGAATGCAGCCAGCGCCAGCTCTCCAGCATCACCACGCTATCGTCGTAGTAGGCCGGATCGTAAACCTGGAAGAAGCGCTGGGCGCGACCTTCATGGTTGATGGAGGTGCCGTCGCTCTCGGCAAAGCTGGCGGTGGATAGCACCAGACCGGCTTTCTCCAGCGTGGCGGTGCGTTGATGATCAACCACGATCACGTGCGCGGTGTTATGCAGTGCTGCATCGACGGTGGCTTTCGGTGCGTGACGGTAGAGATCGTTCTCCAGCACCACCAGCGCTTCCGCTTCGCCTTTGTCCAGCTGCTCCAGCGCGCTGTCCAGCGACTGGCCGCCCATCAGGCCGAGACCGAAGCTGTTGGCGGCACCGGCGAGGAAGGTAATACCGACGTCAGCACCGCGCGCTTTCAGCGCTTTAGCCACGTTGGCTGCCGCTTCAATCATTGCCGTGCTGCCCGAGTGGGTGCCGGAAATGATCAGCGGTTTTTTCGCGCCGGCCAGCGCCTGTACCACCACGTCCAGCTTGCCGTTCAGGCTGCTGTCAAAATCGCTAACCGCCGGTGCGCTGTCATCCAGCGCGTGCGCGATGGCGAAGCCCAGGCGGGCCTGATCTTCCACCGGTGCGCGATAGCTCCACGCGGCGATATCATCGAGACGGGTTTCATCAACGTTAGTGACAAACAGCGGATGTTTGGCGTGCTGACCAATGTTGAGGATGGCGGCGATCTGCCAGTCCGCGACTTTCTGAGCGGCGGCCATTTCGCGTGCTTTGCCTTTAACGGCCTGACGCACCGACAGCGCCACGCGGGCACCGACCTGAGTCAAATCTTCACCCAGCACCAGCACGGCGTCATAGCTTTCAATTTCACGCAGCGATGGCGTGTAAATGCCGCCCTGCTGCAGCACTTTCAGCATCAACTCAACTCGCGCCTGCTCAGCTGCCGGCATACCGGTTGAGAAGTTTTCCGCGCCCACCAGTTCACGCAGCGCGAAGTTGCTTTCAATACTGGCGCGAGGTGAACCGATACCGATCACCTTCTTCGCCTGACGCAGGATATCCGCGGCGGCATTAACCGCCTGTTCTGCGTTCAGCGTGATACGGTCGCTGCCGCGCAGCTGTTCCGGATGACGCGGACGATCTTTACGGTTCACGTAGCCATAGCCGAAACGGCCACGGTCGCACAGGAAGTAGTGGTTCACCGATCCGTTGTAGCGGTTTTCGATACGACGCAGCTCGCCATAGCGCTCGCCCGGGCTGGTGTTACAACCCACGCTGCACTGCTGGCAGATGCTGGGCGCAAACTGCATATCCCACTTACGGTTATAGCGTTCAGAGTGGGTTTTATCGGTGAACACGCCGGTCGGGCAGATTTCTACCAGGTTACCGGAGAATTCGCTCTCCAGCGTGCCATCTTCCGGACGGCCAAAGTAGACGTTGTCATGCGCGCCGTACACGCCAAGATCTTTGCCATCGGCGTAATCTTTGTAGTAGCGCACGCAGCGGTAACAGGCGATACAGCGGTTCATCTCATGCGAGATAAACGGCCCGAGATCCTGATTCTGATGGGTACGCTTGGTAAAACGGTAGCGACGGAAGCTGTGTCCCGTCATTACCGTCATATCCTGCAGGTGACAGTTACCGCCCTCTTCGCACACCGGACAGTCGTGCGGGTGGTTGGTCATCAGCCACTCCACCACGCTTTCACGAAACTCTTTCGCTTCGCCATCGTCGATGGAGATAAAGGTGCCGTCAGACGCAGGCGTCATGCAGGACATGACGAGGCGACCACGGGTATCTTCGGCATTCTGGAATTGCTTCACCGCGCACTGGCGGCAGGCTCCCACGCTTCCCAGCGCCGGATGCCAGCAAAAATAAGGAATATCAAGGCCCAGAGACAGACACGCCTGCAGCAGGTTGTCCGCTCCGTTCACATCATATTCTTTACCGTCTACATGGATTGTAGCCATAGTGAACATGCTTCCGTAAGGCTCGTCCGCAGACGAGCGTTAAACATCTAATTCCTGCCCCGCAGCCTCAGGCCCGGGCGATTCCGTGTACGACGGCGGCTTACCAGCGCGCTTTCAGCAGGTTAGGCTGAATCCCGCCGATGGCGCGGGTATTGCCAAACACCTGCGGCGCAATGCCAGCTTCAAACTCGTCACGGAAATATTTAATCGCGCTCTGCAGTGGCTCAACGGCACCCGGTGCGTGGGCGCAGAACGTCTTGCCCGGACCGAGCTGGCGGCACAGCTGCAGCAGGGTTTCGATATCCCCCGGCTGGCCTTTTTTCTGCTCCAGCGCACGCAGGATCTTCACGCTCCACGGCAGACCATCACGGCACGGCGTACACCAGCCGCAGGACTCGCGCGCAAAGAACTCTTCGAGGTTGCGTACCAGCGACACCATATTGATTTCGTGGTCGACCGCCATCGCCAGCGCGGTACCCAGACGGCTGCCGGCTTTGCCGATGCTGGCAAATTCCATCGGCAGGTCGAGGTGCTGCTCGGTCAGGAAGTCGGTACCGGCTCCGCCCGGCTGCCAGGCTTTGAACTTGAGGCCATCGCGCATACCGCCGGCATAATCCTCAAGGATTTCGCGTGCGGTGGTGCCAAACGGCAGCTCCCACACGCCCGGATTTTTCACCCGACCGGAGAAGCCCATCATCTTGGTACCGGTGTCTTCGCTGCTGGAGATGTTTTTGTACCACTCCACGCCATTCAGGAAGATCGCCGGGACGTTGGACAGCGTCTCAACGTTGTTAACGCAGGTCGGTTTGCCCCAGACGCCGGCACTGGCCGGGAACGGCGGCTTGGAACGCGGGTTAGCGCGGCGCCCTTCCAGCGAGTTGATCAGCGCGGTCTCTTCGCCGCAGATATAGCGGCCCGCACCGGTGTGAACAAACAGCTCGAAATCGAAGCCGGTACCAAGAATGTTTTTACCGAGATAGCCCGCGGCAGTGGCTTCGGCGATGGCACGACGCAGATTTTCCGCGGCTTCGATGTATTCACCGCGCAGGAAGATGTAGCCACGGTAGGCTTTCAGCGCAAACGCACTGATCAGCATGCCTTCCACCAGCTGGTGCGGCAACTGCTCCATCAGCAGGCGGTCTTTATAAGTGCCAGGTTCCATCTCATCGGCGTTACACAGCAGGTAACGGATGTTCATGGATTCATCTTTGGGCATCAGGCTCCATTTCAGGCCGGTGCTGAAGCCGGCACCGCCGCGCCCTTTCAGGCCGGAATCCTTCACTGCAGCGACGATCTCGTCCTGGCTCATGCCCTTCAGCGCTTTATCGGCACCAACGTAGCCGTTTTTACTGCGGTATTCATCGAACCATACCGGCTGTTTGTCGTCACGCAGACGCCAGGTCAGCGGATGGGTTTCCGCAGTACGAATGATCTGTTTAATGGTCATTGATACTGCTCCAGCAGGTTGGCGATGCCTTCCGGCGTCAGGTGAACGTGGGTATCTTCATCCACCATCATGGTCGGGCCTTTGTCACAGTTGCCGAGGCAGCAGGTTGGCAGCAGCGTAAAGCGGCCATCCGGCGTGGTTTGTCCTGGCTTAATGTTCAGGTTCTGCTCCAGCGCCGCCTGAATGCCCTGGTAACCGGTGATGTGGCACACCACGCTGTCGCAGTAGCGAATCACGTGGCGGCCAACCGGCGTACGGTAGATCTGGCTGTAAAACGTCGCCACACCTTCTACGTCGCTGGCCGGAATGCCCAGTACCTCAGCAATCGCGTTGATGGCACCGTCCGGCACCCAGCCGCGCTGCTTCTGCACGATCTTAAGCGCTTCAATCGACGCCGCGCGCGCATCTTCATAGTGATGTTTTTCATGCTCAATAGCGTGGTGCTCGGCCTCGCTCAGCACAAAGACCTCAGTCGGGTCGATGGTTTGAATGGCAATTTTTTGATCGTGCATAATTAGCGGTCCACGTCTGACATAACAAAATCGATACTACCGAGGTACACGATCAGGTCGGATACCAGGCTGCCGCGGATCACCGAAGGGATCTGCTGCAGATGCGGGAAGCTTGGCGTACGCACGCGGGTGCGGTAGCTCATGGTGCTGCCATCGCTGGTCAGGTAGTAGCTGTTGATCCCTTTCGTCGCTTCAATCATCTGGAACGATTCGTTGGCCGGCATTACCGGGCCCCACGAAACCTGCAGGAAGTGCGTAATCAGGGTTTCAATGTGCTGCAACGTGCGCTCTTTCGGTGGCGGCGTGGTCAGCGGATGATCGGCCTTAAACGGCCCTTCCGGCATGTTTTTCAGACACTGCTCAAGGATACGCAGCGACTGCCACATCTCTTCCATCTTCAGCTGCACGCGGGTGTAAGCGTCGCTGATGCCGGCGCCGACCGGCACCTCGAAGTCGAAGTTTTCATAGCCGGAATAGGGACGCCATTTACGCACGTCGAAATCCAGACCGGTGGCGCGCAGACCGGCACCGGTGGTGCCCCACGCCAGCGCTTCGTCCATGTTATAAGCGGCCACGCCCTGCGAACGGCCCATCAGTACGGTGTTGCGCAGCGCAGCTTTGTCGTACTCTTTCAGACGCTTCGGCATCCAGTCGAGGAACTCGCGCAGCAGACGTTCCCAGCCTTTCGGCAGATCGTGCGCCACACCGCCGATGCGGAACCACGCCGGGTGCATACGGAAACCGGTGATCGCTTCCACCACGTCATAGATTTTCTGACGGTCGGTAAAGGCAAAGAACACCGGCGTCATGGCACCGACGTCCTGAATAAAGGTGGAGATGTACAGCAGGTGGCTGTTGATGCGGAACAGCTCTGACAGCATCACGCGAATCACATTCACGCGATCCGGTACGGTGATGCCCGCCAGCTTTTCCACCGCCAGTACGTAAGGCATTTCGTTTACGCAACCGCCGAGGTACTCGATACGGTCGGTATACGGAATATAGCTGTGCCACGACTGACGCTCGCCCATCTTCTCCGCGCCGCGGTGGTGGTAACCCACATCCGGCACGCAGTCGACGATCTCTTCGCCATCCAGCTGCAGAATGATGCGGAACGCACCGTGCGCTGAAGGGTGGTTCGGACCGAGGTTGAGGAACATGAAGTCCTCATTGGTGGTGCCACGCTTCATGCCCCAGTCTTCCGGCTTGAAGGTCAGTGACTCCATCTCCAGATCTTCTTTCTGCTTAGTCAGCGTGAAAGGATCGAACTCGGTGGCGCGCGCCGGGTAGTCTTTACGCAGCGGGTGCCCTTCCCAGGTCTGCGGCATCATGATGCGCGTCAGGTGCGGGTGGCCGTTGAAGGTGATACCAAACATCTCCCAGGTTTCGCGCTCATACCAGTTGGCGTTAGCGAAAATTTTGGTGATGGTGGGCACATTCAGATCGTTTTCAGACAGCGCCACCTTGAGCATGATGTCGCGGTTGCGTTCAATCGACAGCAGGTGATAGAAAACGGAAAAATCCGCGGCGGGCAGACCGGCGCGGTGGGTACGTAAACGCTCATCGAAACCGTGCAGGTCATAGAGCATGACGTACGGCTTCGGCAGGTTACGCAGGAATTCAATGATTTCCAGTAGCTGTTCACGCTTCACCCAAACGACCGGAATGCCGGTGCGGGTGGCCTGAACGGTAAAGGCATCCGGCCCAAAACGGTTACGCAGCTCGCCGATCACCGGATCATCCAGGTGATCCCGGGTTTGCCATGCAGGCTGAGCGAGATCTTGCGTGGTTAAATTTGTCATACGTTACTCACCATTCCGGCCTGTAATCAGGCACTCAAAAGAAGGCGTCAGGATGGCGGCACACACTACGTTGTCATTATCTGCTGCGGCCGTGGCTCCATCCGTGTACGGGGTGCTTAAACTTCGTCTGGGGTTCTCAGGTTGGTGACGGCAATACGCTCACCGCGCTTTCTTTCACGCTCAGACTGCATATTGGCGCGATACACGCCCTGATCGCCAACCACCCACGAGAGTGGACGACGTTCTTTGCCGATGGACTCACGCAGCAGCAGCAGCGCCTGCATGTAAGCTTCCGGACGTGGCGGACAACCCGGGATATACACATCAACCGGCAGGAATTTATCCACACCCTGCACCACCGAATAGATGTCATACATGCCGCCGGAATTGGCGCAGGCCCCCATCGAAATCACCCATTTTGGTTCCAGCATCTGGTCATACAAACGCTGAATCACCGGCGCCATTTTGGTAAACGGCGTACCGGCGATCACCATAAAGTCAGCCTGACGTGGCGAGGCGCGCATTACTTCTGCACCGAAACGCGCCACATCATGTACTGCGGTGAATGACGTGGTCATTTCCACGTAGCAACAGGAAAGGCCGAAGTTATACGGCCAGAGAGAGTTTTTACGACCCCAGTTCACCATGTCATGCAGGGCGTGCTCGAGCTTGCCCATATAGACGCTGCGATGAACGTGCTGCTCCAGAGGATCGGTAACAATCTCCTGTTTCTGCAGGGGATAACGGTCGTTATCGCCCCCGTTCGGGTCTACGCGTGTCAGCGTGTAGTCCATCTTATTGCCTCGCTTTTACTGCTTATGAGGGTTGGTGTGACTGTGGCTGACCGGGCTCGATTTAACGACTACGCGACGACGCGCAGGCGCCCAATCCAGCGCACCGATGCGCACCAGATAAACCAGGCCTGCCAGGAGCACCAAAATGAAAATTGCGGCTTCGACAAAGCCGACCCAGCCGCTTTCGCGAATGGAGGTCGACCATGCGTATAGATAGAGGGCTTCGACGTCGAAAATGACGAAAAACATCGCAACCAGATAGAATTTTGCCGAGAGGCGGATATGGGTATCACCGACGGATTCGATACCGGATTCAAACGGCGTGTCTTTGTGGCGCGCGCGTGCACGTCCACCTAACAACCAGCCACCGGTTAACATAAAGGCACACAGGCCAAACGCGATAACAATGAAAATAATAAACGCCCAGTGATGAGCGATGACTTCTGTGGTTGTTGACATACTCTTTGCTTACTCATCAAAAGTGGCGATGGCATCCTGCACTGTCGCAGCAAACACACCACATCGATTCAAGGGAAGGATAAAAAACCTTATAAACTTTGCTGTCTTTATCAATTAAGCAGCAATTTTATGGGGTTTTTTACTCCTTTCTATAACCTTTTGTCAACTTTGACAAAAGTATCCAAACATTAATTTACACCCGCATCATATTATTAACATATGCACCCCTGAGCGCCAGCTAAATCGCTTCAGTTTGTACGGTTAATTTCAGTGTAGCGGGTATTCACATGCATGGATCGTGCATTTAACAATCATAGTTTGACAGGTCTTGCGCGGATTTCCCCCCCCTTATCGGGGGTATTTTTTTGATCCAGAACACATATTGACGTTTTTTGCTGGAAAAACCGGCAGGCGGTCCGACGAAAGACGGAGATAAAGTTGGCACGAAATGATAAATAAATTCCGCGCAGGATGAAAATGAAACACATTTCACTTTTCAGGAAGTTAGTGAAATTATCAGGTGCAAATCGTGCTAAAAAAGCGGAAATAACCGCCATAAAAAAAGCCTTAGCTGATTTTCATCAGGCTAAGGCTCTTTTCTCTAACTTTTAACAATTATCTGGCATGCCGGTTGTGACGGATTACCAGTAACGGTCAACCTTACTCTTCATCATCCAGCAGCAGCGTACCGTCCGGATTCGCGCTCAGATTGTAAGGATCGTTAGTGGACTGCATCGCGTTGAAGATGGCCAGTGCCAGCTCATTATCGCTGTCCGGATTACGGCACAGCAAATATTGCGTATCCGGCAGCACCGGCAGGCCTTCTGCCGCCCCCATCACGCGCAGCTCCGGGCTCATCATTTCAACCGGACGCGCGGTGACACCCAGCCCCGCTTTTACCGCCGCACGTACCGCCGCCAGCGTGGAAGCCACGTAGGAGATACGCCACGGGATACCCGCTTCGTTGAGATGATCGATCGCCATGTCACGGTACGGGCTTGGCTCATCCAGCAGCACCAGCGGAATGGCTTCACCGCGCTGGAAAATGTAATCTGCCGCGCAGTACCACAGCGTTGGCGAGGTGCGCAGCACCTGGTAGGTGAAGTTACCCGGACTGGAGGTGGTCACCACCAGATCCACTTCGCCCTGGTTCAGCATCTCCATCATAAACGGATTACGCTTCACGCGGACGTCGATTGCCAGTTTCGGATACACTGACGTTACGCGGTTAAGCAGAAACGGCAGAATGGTATCAGAGGTATCGTCAGACGCGCCAATCGTCAGCACGCCCTGGATATTGCTGTACATTAAAGAAGTGCAGGCTTCATCGTTGAAACGCAGGATCTTCCTGGCGTAGCCAAGCAGCTGAATACCATGCTCAGTCAGCAATTTGTTACGTCCATGTCTGGCAAACAGCTCTTTACCTACCAATTGTTCCAGACGTTGCATCTGCTGGCTTACGGCTGATTGCGTTCTGCATACTGCTGCAGCGGCGGCTGCAAAGGTATTCAGGTCAGCAACGGCGACAAAAGTACGCAGCAGATCGAGGTCGAGATTCAGTATCGGACGATTTGCATTAGTCATGTTATTTCTTCACTTATAAGATTTTTTGAAACTACTACCCTGGTGTATTACCATACTTAACAAAGAGATAAGTGGTAATGGTGCTTAATGATCGCCCTGTGTGAAGGCGCTCATGAAAAAATCGAGTCAGGCGGATGCCGACGAACACATCACCGCAAAACGGGCAATGGCGTCGTAAAAGTCAGAACAACTTCCTGGGCCAGGGACGTCAGTAGAACGTTGCTGGAAGCTGTGTAGTTGCCTGGTTTCCCGCCAAACTGTCCTGCGGGGCAAAAAGGAATAACATCTTGTTATGCTGATGCGAAGCGATAAAGTGCATCAAATAATAAATTATACTTAATCATTTTTACGCTATAAATGGAAATGTTTTTGTTCAAAACATCGTAATTTTTGACCAAAAGCCATTTCCGGCACATCCTGCCACAACGCTGCTGATTTTTTAACCCGCCTGGTTCTTAAACTGAATGATAAGCGTTAAAGTGACAGCGTAAATGCTATTTAAGCCGCTGCCACGCGGTTTTATCCCCGGCTGACGGGGCCTGGTTTCAACCGCCTGGCAAAGCAAATAACCGTCGTCATCGCCTCATGCCAGATAGTGCTTAATCATTGCTGCACATTTTTTCGGCATCCAACAAGATTCCTTTAACTATTTCATCAAGTCGCTAACCATTCCTCAGACCGCAGTTAAATGAAAAATTGCTGAATGGCGCGGCGCGCGGCTGGATATCCCGGTTTACAGGCGACCCGATCAGCGCAAGCATTTAATGTTGACTCCTGCCATTTTAATAGATAATTAAACCAGTTTTAATAGTTAAAAATGCGTTTCGCGCCACTGAATCCGGCAAAGCCTGGCTATCGCGCCAAAACCCAGCGCTGCCCTTCTTTTGTTACGGTGAGAGGAGTAAATTGAGCAGGTTTGATTTTAGTGGCAGGTTAAAAGGACTCTGCCCATTAAGGCGGTAACGATGAATTTTCAAATTGATAAATCCGGCAAGCTGGAAAATGTCTGTTACGACATTCGTGGCCCGGTACTGAAAGAAGCTAAACGTCTCGAAGAAGAAGGCAACAAAGTTCTCAAACTCAACATCGGCAACCCTGCCCCGTTTGGTTTTGAAGCCCCAGATGAAATCCTGGTAGACGTGATTCGTAACCTGCCGAGCGCGCAAGGCTATTGCGACTCGAAAGGCCTGTATTCAGCACGTAAAGCCATCATGCAGCACTACCAGGCGCGCGACATGCGCGACGTTACGGTAGAAGATATCTATATTGGCAACGGCGTGTCTGAACTGATCGTACAGGCGATGCAGGCGCTGCTGAACAGCGGCGATGAGATGCTGGTGCCCGCGCCAGATTATCCGCTGTGGACGGCGGCGGTTTCGCTGTCGAGCGGCAAAGCGGTGCACTATCTGTGCGACGAATCCGCGGGCTGGTTCCCGGATCTGGATGATATCCGCAGCAAAATCACACCGCGTACCCGCGGGATCGTGATCATCAACCCCAACAACCCGACCGGTGCGGTGTACAGCAAAGAGCTGCTGCTGGAGATCGTGGAGATCGCCCGCCAGCATAACCTGATCATCTTCGCCGACGAGATCTACGACAAGATTCTGTATGACGAAGCCCAGCATCATTCGATTGCCGCGCTGGCACCGGATCTGCTGACCGTGACCTTCAACGGGCTGTCCAAAACCTACCGCGTGGCCGGTTTCCGCCAGGGCTGGATGGTACTGAACGGACCGAAGAAGCACGCCAAAGGCTATATCGAAGGTCTTGAGATGCTGGCTTCAATGCGTCTGTGCGCTAACGTGCCGGCGCAGCATGCCATTCAGACTGCGCTGGGCGGCTATCAGAGCATCAGCGAGTTTATCGCGCCGGGTGGGCGGCTGTTTGAGCAGCGCCAGCGCGCCTGGGAACTGATCAACGATATTCCCGGCGTCAGCTGCGTGAAGCCGCAGGGCGCGCTGTATATGTTCCCGCGCATCGATGCGAAGAAATTCAACATCCTGGACGACCAGAAAATGGTGCTGGATTTCCTGCTGCAGGAAAAAGTGCTGCTGGTGCAGGGCACCGCCTTTAACTGGCCGTGGCCGGATCACGTGCGCATCGTTACCCTGCCGCGCGTGGACGACCTCGAGATGGCGATCAACAAATTTGGTCGCTTCCTGCAAGGCTATCGCCAGTAATCTGTGACGCGTATACTGTTCGACTTTCGGGGAGCCGCACAAGCTCCCCGCCGTGCAACAGGAACCGTCCATGACCCGTAGCCACTTTTTCGCCCACCTCTCCCGCCTGAAACTCATCAACCGCTGGCCGCTGATGCGCAATGTGCGCACGGAAAATGTCTCCGAGCACAGTCTGCAGGTCGCCATGGTGGCGCATGCGCTGGCCATCATCAAAAACAAAAAATTTAACGGCAATCTGAATGCCGATCGCATCGCCATGCTGGCGTTATATCACGATGCCAGCGAAGTGCTGACCGGCGACCTGCCCACGCCGGTGAAGTACTACAACGCGCAGATTGCCCATGAATACAAGAAGATCGAAAAGATTGCGCAGCACAAGCTGATTGAGATGCTGCCGCCTGAGTTGCAGGACGCGTATCGTCCGCTGCTGGATGAGCACCTGCATAGCGAGAGCGAGCAGGCGGTGGTGAAACAGGCCGATGCGCTGTGCGCCTACCTCAAGTGCCTTGAAGAACTGTCGGCCGGCAACAACGAGTTTCTGCTGGCCAAAGCCCGTCTGGAGAAGACGCTGGCGCAGCGGCGATCGCCGGAGATGGATTACTTCGTTGAAGTCTTCATCCCCAGCTTCAGCCTGTCGCTGGATGAAATTTCCCAGGATACGCCGCTGTAACCTGCGCCACTCAGCGTGGGCTGTTTCAGGCGCGGAGCGTCACGCTGAAATAACCGTCCGGCTGTTTACTGATGTGCAGCGGCTGCAGATTTTCCACCTGCAGCGCCACTTCGCTCAGGCGCGGCGCATCGGCCGGCGGATTGACCGCCACCACGGCGCTGCCCGCTTCCAGCCCGGCGATAATGCCCGCCGGGGCATCTTCCACCACTACGCATTCTGGCGCAGAAAGCCCGAGCCGCTCAGCACCCAGCAAATAAGGTTCAGGATTGGGCTTACCGAATTTGATGTCCTCGGCGGTAATAAACACCTCCGGCAGCGGTAAACCGGCCGCTTTGTGACGGGCATGCGCCACCGGGATCGATCCCGAGGTCACAATCGCCCAGGGAATGTCGAGTGCGTTCAGGGTGGCCAGCAACGCGTGTGCACCGGCAATCGCCTGCACGCCTGCCGTGTCTTCTGCTTCCAGCTGCTCCAGCCAGCGAAATTCAGCCTGGATCGCTGCTTCAGACTGGCCCGCCATAAAGTGGCGCAGCGAGTTGATCGCCGGTTTGCCGTGAATGTAGTCCAGCACCTGCTGCGCGGCCAGGCCGTGGCGCGCGCCCCAGCGTGACCAGGCGCGATTCACGGCAGGCAGTGAATCCACCAGCGTCCCGTCTAAATCAAACAGAAAACCCCTGTACTTCACACGTTGCTCCTTATTCAGGCATTGAGGATTTGCGCGATCTCATTCTCGCTGAGGTGATACTGACGCGGACAAGTGTGCCACACCGCCAGCATGCGTTGGTATTTTTCCCACATCGGGGTTTGCGCATTGAAGCCGTGGGTGCCGGAATCGAAATGGGTATAGCGCCCTTCCACATTAACCATAAAGCGCACATAGCCGAGGTAACGCGCTTCGGTGGCCGCGTCGAAGCCGAGAAACGCCAGGCGACGCTCTTCAATGTTGCACGGCGCCTTGTGATTGGACCAGGAAACATGCAGCGCATGATGCATTTCCATAATGTCGATCAGCGTACGGCAGGTCGCCTCGCTCAGCTCGCCGAACTCTTTGTCCAGCTCGCGCAATTGCAGTCCATAGCCGCGTTCAATAATGGTCTGATAGCGGCGATAGCGCTCGGCGTTATCCGGCTCAAGCATCGCCATCATCTGGTATTGATTAGAAAGAATCAGTCGCTGTGCATGGGTCATTTCCATGGTTTACTCCCGGGCCGCAGGGCCGCTTAAGTTTTAAACAATGCAGAAATGATTACACAACGAAAGCGATGCGTGTATGTCCGCATCACTATTCTTTGATTTGAACCGGGATTGGGCGCAAATTCTCTGGCAGAGAAAAGCGCCATTTGATCAAAGATCGTCGAGGAAAGTACGGTCGAGCTGCTTAAAAGCACGCTTGAGCACATCCGCCAGCGCCTGGTAAGTCGGCTTGCCGTCGACGGGGGCAATGGCCTGTCCGGCCTCTTCCAGTTTGGCGCGCACTTCGTGGAACCAGTGCAGCAGCGTTGGCGGCAGCGGCGTGACGGAACGTTTACCCAGCCACCATAATCCCTGCATCGGCAGGCTACAGGCAAACAGCGCGGTGGCAATCGCCGGACCGAGCTGCCCGCCGAGCGCGATTTGCCACGTCAGCGTAAAAATGGCCAGCGGTGGCATAAAGCGAATCGCAAAGCGGGTTGCCGTCACCACACGGTTCTCAGGAAACACCGGCGCCAGACGTTTGTCGGCGGGCCAGGTTTTCATGTAGTGCTGGCCGCGCTGAAATAAGCCGAACCAGCCTGGATTGCCTGCGTCATTCGCCATGGTAGACCTCAACTATTACTGCAACATTTAAAAAAATTTTATAACTACACAACTTTACGTGACATCCTTCAAAAGATTTTGTCTTTGCGGGTCACAGTGGGTATTCTGACGCCGTTTTTGCAACATTACCGGAAGCCGCAGCTCAATAAAAGAGCGCGCTGGAACCATGTTTCGCTTCGTGGATTTCAAAAATCTGCGTAAAATTACCGAAATTTTTTGCGTGTCGTTTCTTTTTTGACTAGCGCATGATGTTAATCATTAATCTACCAGCTTTCATAGGCTACGCTGTTAGTCTGATTGCGTTATTTTTAGCCACTATTTAACAAAATAGGTACTTCCATGTCGACGAAGTTAGTACTGGTCCTCAACTGCGGCAGCTCCTCTCTTAAGTTTGCCATTCTCAATCCAGCCAGCGGTGACGAATACCTTTCCGGTCTGGCGGAGTGTTTCCACCTGCCGGAAGCGCGCATCAAGTGGAAACTGGACGGCAGCAAACAGGAAGCCCCGCTCGGCGCGGGCGCAGCGCACAGCGAAGCGCTGAACTTCATCGTTAAAACTATTCTGGCACAAAAACCAGAGCTTTCGGCACAAATCGCTGCAATCGGCCATCGTATCGTTCACGGCGGCGAGCAGCTGACGCAATCGGTGGTGATTGACGAGTCCGTCATTCAGGGCATCAAAGACGCGTCGTCCTTCGCGCCACTGCACAATCCGGCGCACCTGATCGGTATCGACGAAGCCATGAAAAACTTCCCGCACCTGTCGGATAAAAATGTCGCCGTTTTCGACACCGCCTTCCATCAGACTATGCCGGAAGAGTCCTATCTCTATGCCCTGCCGTACAACCTGTATAAAGAGCACGGCGTGCGCCGCTACGGCGCGCACGGCACCAGTCACTACTATGTGACGCAGGAAGCCGCCAAAATGCTGAACAAGCCGGTCAGCGAGCTGAACATCATCACCTGCCATCTCGGCAACGGCGGTTCTGTGGCGGCCATCCGTAACGGCCAGTGCGTGGATACCTCAATGGGTCTGACGCCGCTGGAAGGTCTGGTGATGGGCACCCGCAGCGGTGACATCGATCCGGCTATCGTCTTCTTCCTGCACGATACGCTGGGCATGAGCGTGGATGCGATCAACAAACTGCTGACCAAAGAGTCCGGCCTGCTGGGCCTGACCGAAGTCACCAGCGACTGCCGTTACGTGGAAGATAACTACGCCACCAAAGACGATGCCAAACGCGCGATGGATGTGTTCTGTCACCGCCTGGCGAAGTACATCGGCAGCTACACCGCGCTGATGGAAGGCCGTCTGGATGCGGTAGTGTTTACCGGCGGTATCGGTGAAAACGCGGCGATGGTGCGTGAGCTGGCGCTGGACAAACTGGGTCTGCTTGGCTTCGAGGTTGACCACGAGCGCAACCTGGCTGCACGCTTCGGCAAGTCCGGCTTCATCAATAAAGAGGGTACCCGCCCGGCGGTGGTGATTCCAACCAATGAAGAGTGGGTCATCGCCCAGGACGCCGCGCGCCTCACCGCGTAATGTTTCTCTCCGTCAGCTTCGGCTGACGGTGTTGTTTTTGACACCCTGTAACACCGCGAGGTTTCTATAGTGTCACGTACAATTATGCTTATTCCTACCGGCACCAGCGTCGGCCTGACCAGCGTCAGCCTTGGCGTGATTCGTGCCATGGAGCGCAAAGGCGTGCGCCTGAGCGTGTTCAAACCGATCGCCCAGCCGCGCGCTGGCGGCGATGCGCCAGACCAGACCACCACCATCATTCGCAAAAACTCCGCTATTCCGGCCGCGGTTCCGCTGCCGATGTCCCGCGTTGAGTCGCTGCTGGGTTCTAACCAGCAGGATGTGCTGATGGAAGAGATCATCGCCAACTACCACGCCAACGCCAAAGATGCGGAAGTGGTGCTGGTGGAAGGCCTGGTTCCGACGCGCAAACATCAGTTTGCCTCGGCGCTGAACTATGAAATTGCCAAAACGCTGAACGCGGAGATCGTCTTCGTCATGTCGCTGGGTAACGACTCACCGGCACAGCTGAAAGAGCGCATCGAACTGACGCAGAGCAGCTTCGGCGGCAGCAAAAACAAAAACATCACCGGCGTCATCATCAACAAACTCAACGCGCCGGTGGATGAGCAGGGCCGCACCCGTCCGGATCTGTCAGAAATTTTCGACGACTCCTCGAAAGCCAGCATCGCCAACATCGATCCTAAGCAGCTGTTCGCTAACAGCCCGCTGCCGGTGCTGGGCTGCGTGCCGTGGAGCTTTGATCTGATCGCGACGCGCGCCATTGATATGTGCCGCCATCTCAACGCGGAGATCATCAACGAAGGTGAAATCCACACGCGTCGCGTCAAATCCGTCACCTTCTGCGCGCGCAGCATCCCGCATATGCTGGAGCACTTCCGTCCGGGCTCGCTACTGGTGACCTCAGCCGACCGTCCTGACGTGCTGGTGGCGGCCTGTCTGGCGGCGATGAACGGCATCGAAATTGGTGCGGTGCTGCTGACCGGCGGCTATCAGATTGAAGCGCCGATTGCCCGTCTGTGCGAACGCGCCTTCCAGACCGGCCTGCCGGTGTTCATGGTAAAAACCAACACCTGGCAAACCTCGCTCAGCCTGCAGAGCTTTAACCTGGAAGTGCCGGCTGACGACACGCAGCGCATTGAAAAAGTGCAGGAGTATGTGGCCGGCTTTATCAATGCTGACTGGGTTGAATCACTGACCGCCACATCCGAACGCAGCCGTCGTCTGTCACCGCCGGCATTCCGCTATCAGCTCACCGAACTGGCGCGTAAAGCTGGCAAGCGCATCGTCCTGCCGGAAGGTGACGAACCGCGTACCGTTAAAGCGGCGGCGATTTGTGCCGAGCGCGGCATCGCCACCTGTGTGCTGCTGGGCAATCCGGATGAGATTCAGCGCGTAGCCGCAGCGCAGGGCGTTGAGCTCGGCAAAGGCATTGAAATTGTCGATCCGCAGGTAGTGCGTGATAACTACGTGCCGCGACTGGTTGAGCTGCGTAAGAGCAAAGGCATGACCGAAGTGGTGGCGCAGGAGCAGCTGGAAGATAACGTGGTGCTGGGCACCATGATGCTGGAAAGCGGCGAAGTTGACGGGCTGGTCTCGGGCGCGGTTCACACCACCGCCAACACCATTCGTCCGCCGTTGCAGCTGATCAAAACCGCGCCGAACAGCTCGCTGGTCTCCTCGGTGTTCTTCATGCTGCTGCCAGAGCAGGTGCTGGTATACGGCGACTGCGCCATCAACCCGGATCCGAATCCGGAGCAGCTGGCCGAGATCGCGATTCAGTCCGCTGACTCCGCCAAAGCGTTTGGTATCGATCCACGCGTGGCGATGATCTCCTACTCTACCGGTAACTCCGGTGCCGGTAGCGACGTCGAGAAAGTGCGTGAAGCGACGCGCATTGCGCAGGAAAAACGCCCGGATCTGGTGATCGACGGCCCGCTGCAGTACGACGCCGCGATCATGGAAGACGTCGCCAAGTCTAAAGCACCGAACTCAGCGGTGGCCGGACGTGCGACGGTATTTATCTTCCCGGATCTCAACACCGGTAACACCACTTACAAAGCGGTGCAGCGTTCTGCCGACCTGATCTCCATCGGGCCGATGCTGCAGGGCATGCGCAAACCGGTTAACGACCTGTCACGCGGTGCGCTGGTCGATGATATTGTCTACACCATTGCGCTGACGGCGATTCAGTCGCAGCAGGCTGAAGGCTAATCCCCTTCCCCGCTCCGCATCAGCACGCCCGCCCGGGCGTGCTTTTTTTTATCCTGCGCCACAACCCTGCCCGTATAAACGCACTGGCAAAATCCCGCCTGCGCGCTAACACTGATTACACTCTCCCGCGACTTACGAGGTCAGCAATGAGCAACAGTGATGTGCACAGCCGTCGGTTACAGGCCACGCCGCGAGGCGTGGGCGTGATGTGTGATTTCTTTGCGGCGAAAGCCGAAAACGCCACGCTGTGGGACCAACAGGGGCGCGAATATATTGATTTCGCCGCCGGCATTGCGGTGCTCAATACCGGCCACCGGCATCCCAAAGTGCTGGCGGCGGTACAGCAGCAGCTGACGTGCTTCACTCATACCGCGTTTCAAATCGTGCCGTATGAGAACTACATTCACCTTGCGGAGCGTCTGAATGCGCTGGTGCCGATTGAAGGCGCCGTGAAAACCACCTTCTTCTCTACCGGCGCCGAGGCGGTCGAGAACGCGGTGAAAATCGCGCGCGCAGCCACCGGTCGTCCGGCGATAATCGCCTTCAGCGGCGCGTTCCACGGTCGCACCAATATGACCATGGCGCTGACCGGCAAAGTGCTGCCTTACAAAACCGGCTTCGGCCCGTTTGCCAGCCCGGTGTTTCACGCCCGCTACCCCAATGCGCTGCATAACGTCAGCGTGCACGATGCGCTCGACAGTCTGGAGACGATTTTCCGCAGCGATATCGCGCCACAGCAGGTGGCGGCCATCATCTTTGAACCGGTTCAGGGCGAAGGCGGATTCTATGTCGCGCCGCCAGAGTTTGTGACGGCGCTGCGTCAGCTGTGCGATCGCCACGGCATCCTGCTGATCGCCGATGAAGTACAGAGCGGTTTTGCGCGCACCGGCAGGCTGTTTGCCAGCGAATATTATGAGGTGCAGCCGGATCTGATCACGCTGGCGAAAAGTCTGGCAGGCGGGTTTCCGCTGTCGGCGGTAAGCGGCCGGGCCGCGGTGATGGATGCACCGGAGCCGGGCGGCCTGGGCGGCACTTATGCTGGCCATCCGCCGGCAATTGCCGCCGCGCATGCGGTGCTGGATATTATCAGTGAGGAAAACTTGTGCGAGCGTGCGCAATGGCTCGGTACGCAGCTGGCGGAAGCGTTGAACGGCGCCGGATGCCGTGCGCTGGCCGAGGTACGCGGTTATGGCTCGATGATGGCGGCGGAATTCCATGACGCCAGCGGCCGGCCCTCGGCGGAGATCGCCAAAGCGATTCAGCAGCAGGCGCTGGCCGAAGGATTGATCCTGCTGACCTGCGGCGTGCACAGCAACGTGATCCGCTTTCTTTATCCGCTAACCATTCCGGACGCCCAGTTCAGTACGGCGCTGAACATTCTCACCCGTATTCTCAGCCAGCATTAAACACAAAAGGCACCCTTAGGGTGCCTTAATGCGGAAGCGCAGGAATCAGGCTTCGCTGCTTTGCTTACTGCGCACCGCGTCACTGTTGCGGCTCAGCCACAACGACAGGGCTTTGAGTGAATCATCGGTGAATTCATCACAGCGGGCGGTGATCTCTTCCGGCGTCATCCAGAACACTTCATCCACTTCCTCTTCCTGCATGGCAAACGGACCGTGCGACACGCAGCTGAACAGTCCACCCCATACGCGGCAGTGCTGATCTTCGAAGTAGAATTTGCCGTGCTCGGCGAACGGGACATCGGCGATGCCGAGCTCCTCTTCCGCTTCACGACGGGCGGATTCCAGCAGGTCTTCACCGCTTTGCACTACGCCGCCCGCAGTGGCATCCAGCATACCCGGCATGAAATCTTTGCTCTCGGTACGGCGTTGCACCAGAATCTTGCCCATGCCGTCGTGCACCACAATATAGGTAGCGCGATGGCGCAGACATTGCGCACGCATCTGCGCACGGCTGGCCTGCGCAATCACTTCGTTTTCTTCGCTAACGATATCCACCCACTCGATACCGTCACCTGCCGTTTGATCCACCATCCGGTAACCCTTTCTCTGTTTTCGGCGTGCCCAGCACGCGCCTGTTTGCGATGCTTTATTAGAATGAGCGCTAAGGTAAAGCGTTCTTTTCGCCGCCGCAAGGTTTTAGCGTGCTTTACCCGACTCGGCCAGCCACAGCTGCACTGAGGCGCGCTGCCACTGGAATTCTGCATAGTGCTGCAGCTTCACCGGCAGCGGATCGCCGTGCAGCGCCAGCCGGTTAATCATCACCGCCAGGTCGGTGTCGGCAATCGACCACTCGCCAAACAGGTTCTGTTGGCCGTCCGGCAGCAGGCGCTGCACCGCGGCAATCAATTTACTGGCGGCCTGTTCGCCAGCGGGCGTGAGCGGAGCAAAGCGTTCAGCAGCAAACAGCACTTCGGTAGGTCGCTCCGTGCGCAGCGCCAGTAAATCGCTGCGCAGCCATGCCTGCACTTCGCGCGCGTGGGCACGTTTTTCGCGATCGCGCGGATAGAGGCGCTCAAACTCCGGCGCCGGAAAACGCTCTTCGAGGTATTCGGCGATGGCCGAGGATTCATTCAGGCTGACATCATCTATTTGCAGCGTGGGCACACGGCAGGTCAGCGACAGGCCGCGGTATTCGTCGTCAAGCTGTGCATTGCGCGACAGGTCAACGCGCCTGACAGTAAAGGGAATGCCCTTCTCGGTAAGCGCAACATAAACTGACATGGCATACGGGCTAAAAAAACAGGAATCGGACCACAAGGTAATGGCGGGATAGTTCATCAGCTGCCTCGGCTAAGCGTCAGGTGTGCATCATGTTTACCGATTTTTGCCGGCTAAGGCAATGGCGCGCTGGTCCGATGTTTTGCCGCAGGACCACGGCAAACTGGCGGTTTTTCATCATAAGCGTAAGCGCTGTCACGCCGCAGCGGCACTTCTCTTCTATGCTCAATTCAGAGCAGATAATTAATGACAGGGAGACTAAACATGCACCTGCTTATTACCGGTGGTACCGGCTTGATAGGTCGCCATTTAATTCCGCGCCTGCTGCAGCTCGGCCATCAGGTGAATGTGGTAACGCGTGACGTGGCGGCCGCGCGGGAAAAACTCGATGCGCGCGTGATGCTGTGGTCGGGCATTAACCAGCAGTCCGATCTCAATGCTATTGACGGCGTCATCAATCTGGCGGGAGAACCGATTGCCGACAAGCGCTGGACCGAGCAGCAGAAGCAGCGCCTGTGCGAAAGCCGCTGGCAAATCACTGAACAGATCGTCTCGCTGATCCACGCCAGCAGCAATCCGCCGCGCCTGTTGATTTCCGGCTCGGCCACCGGCTTTTATGGTGATACCGGCGATGTGGTGGTGACCGAGGACGATCCGGGCCACGAGGAGTTTACTCACACCCTGTGCGCCCGCTGGGAGCAGCTGGCGCTGAAGGCGCAAAGCGAGCGCACCCGCGTGTGCCTGCTGCGCACCGGCGTGGTGCTGGCGCGCGAAGGTGGCGCGCTGAGCAAAATGAAGCTGCCGTTCAAACTTGGCGTCGGCGGACCGATTGGCAGCGGCAAACAGTACCTGCCGTGGATCCACGTGGACGACCTGGTCAACGCCATCCTGTGGTTGATCGATAACGATCAGTTGCAGGGCCCGTTCAACATGGTGGCGCCTTACGCGGTGCGCAACGAGCAGTTCGCCGCCACGCTGGGCCAGGTGATGCATCGTCCGGCCTTTATGCGCACCCCGGCCAGCGCCATCAAACTGATGATGGGAGAATCCGCCGTGCTGGTGCTGGGCGGGCAGCACGTGCTGCCGAAGCGGCTGGAGGAGTCCGGCTTTGGTTTCCGCTGGTACGATTTGCAGGAAGCGCTGCAGGATGTCGCCGGCTGACGCATCTCTGCTCAGGCTTACCGCGGCGCCACGGCGGGCGTGTGGCAAAGCTGCTGCAGGAAACGCGCCGTTAACGGCCGGGTATCCTGCCTGCGCCAGACGGCATACAGCACAATCTCCAGCGCCAGATCGGGTAGCGGCATCAGCACAACGTTATCCGGTACGATGCTCGCCAGGCTGTGCTGGATCAGGGTGAAACCCAGCCCGGCTTCAACGCAGGCAAGCGCCGCCAGCGGACCATTCACTTCAAAACGAATATCCGGCTGGAAGCCGGCGCGCTGGCAGGCTGCCAGCAATCGCGCCCGCGCGGCAGGGTTGAGATTTTCCTGGTCGGCAATCCACGCCCGGCCGTGCAAATCAGCCGCCACGGGTGCGGTCAGCGCACTGGACGCCGGCATCGCCAGCAGCACCGGTTCGGTCGCGATCTTCTTATGCAGAAAATCCGCGTCGTCGTGCGGCAGCGTATGCACAATGGCAATATCGATCGCCCCCGCCTCTAACCGGGCAATTTGCTGTGCGGAACGTAACGCATGCAGCCGGACATCCATGCCCGCCCCCGGAGCCAGCCGCGCCAGCGCCGCGGGCAGCAGGCGCGAGTGAATAGCCGCCTCCACATATCCAATATCCAGCCGCCCGACGTCACCCTGCTGCAGATGCTGCGCATACTCTTTTAGCCGTTCGTGATGCTGCAAAAAGGGCGTCACCTCGGTGAGAAAGCGCTTACCCTCATCCGTCAGGCGCAGACGTTTCTTTTCACGGTGAAACAGCACCATGCCCAGTTCGCTTTCCAGCTGCTGAATTTGCCGGCTAAGCGGTGACGGCGAAATATGTAACCGTTCCGCAGCCTGACCAATATGCTCCAGCGCCGCGACAGTGGCAAAGGCGCGCAAAATTTTTATGTCCATGACAATCCGGGTCTCAACTCTGTCAAAAATAACACTGGTCACCTTAACGGTGTTAGCGTCATTATCGCGCTAACAGCCACTGACGCAGCATTATCATCGCGCTAATCCGCCGCGAAAATTGCCGCGTTATTTGTTTAACGTGAACGAGTAAATTAGCGCACTGAGATCATTATGAGCCAGGCAATATTTTCATACACCACAGGGAAATATCAGGTCAGCGCCATCAGCGATGGCACCATGCAAGCCAGTCTGAGTTTATTAACGGATATTCACCACGACGATGCGGTCGAACTGCAACGTCAGGCAGGCATAACACAGCCGGGCGACATCCATGTGTTTTGTTATCTGATTCGCGGTCAGGGACGCGTGATTCTGGTGGATACCGGGATGGGAAAACGCGATGCGCAGAGCGGCAAATTACTGCCTCATCTGCAGCTGGCCGGGGTGACGCCGGACGACATCGATACCCTGTTATTAACCCATGCGCACCCCGATCATATTGGCGGCTTGCTGGACAGCGCGGGTCAGCCGGTCTTTCGCCATGCCCGGCTCTGCCTCAGCCACAGCGAAGCCGCCTTTTGGCAGGATGATGCGGCGATCAGCCAGCTGAGTGAACGCGCGCAGTTAAACGCGGCGCTGGTGCGGCGCACGCTGCAGGCTTATAGCCCGCGGCTGCAGCTGATGGCGGATGAGGAGATCAGCCCGGGAATCCGTGCGCTGGCGTTGCCCGGTCATACCCCGGGGCATTGCGGGTTTCGCATTGATTCAGACGGCGAGCGTTTATTGATTTGGGGTGATATTGTGCATTACCCGCCTGTTCAGCTGGCCTGCCCGCAGGTTTCCATTGCCTTCGATATCGATCCCGTCATGGCCAGAGAGACGCGCCGGCGTATTTTGCAGCAGGTGGCAGCGGAAAATACGGTGATTGCCGGTATGCATTTTGGCGCGTCTGGCTTTGCCAGAATCGTGGCGTTAGAGAACGGCGGTTATACGGCCAGCTATGTGTCAGCGTGTCACGATGGCGAAGCGGGTGAGCCATGACCGACTAACAGGCGGATTGACGGTGACATTACACCTGATGCTCCGCCTGTTATCTCTTACGCCTGTTTCGGCTGGCCGTTCGACGCCGTCAGACCGCCATCGACCGGCAGGTTAACGCCTGTGATATAACGCGCGTCGTCGCTGGCGATGAAAGCAATCGCGCTGGCGATATCTTCCGGCTCACCGGCGCGGCCCAGCGGAATACGGTCATAGAAGCGTGCAAGCAGCGCCTCATCGTTTTTCATCTCTTCGGTGAGATCGGTGAAGGTAAAACCCGGGCAAACGGCGTTAACGCGCACGCCGTCGGTGCCATAATCCATCGCCAGCGCGCGGGTAAAATTGGTCACCGCGCCCTTGGCGGCGTTGTAGACACTCATGCCCCAGTCGCCGCCCAGTCCGGATACCGACGAGGTATTCACCACGTTGCCTTTACTGTTGAGCAGCGAGGGCATAAAGAAGTGGGTGCAGTAAAATACACCGTCGAGGTCAGTACTCATCAGCGACTTCCAGTCCGCTATCGACACTTCATGAATTTTGCCCTGCACGATGCTGCCGGCGTTATTCACCAGCACATCCACGCGCCCATACTGCTGCTGCACCTGCTCTGCCAGTTGTTTAACCTGATCCGCATCGCCGACGTCGCAGGGTGCCACCAGATGATTTTCGCCGCTCAGCGTGCTCAGCACCTGTTCCAGCTTGTCGCGGGTTCTGCCCACCAGCACCACCTGTGCGCCTTCACTGGCGAAACGCTGCGCCGCTGCGGCACCAATGCCGGATCCGGCTCCGGTAATCACCACCACTTTATCTGCAAAGCGCGACATATTTCCTCCTGGTTATTTCGTAGTTGAAACGGTTAAGCCTGGCAGCCATCGCGCTGAGTTCAAGCGAAGCCTGCAGATTTAACGTGGCGCTTAGTTCAGGAAATAACCGGCGGATTATCAAATAGTGCACTTTTTTGTGCGGTTATTGGTCGCCACCCCCCAGCCCGTCTACAGTTAACATTCGCCATAAAAATTTACAAAAACTGAAGATTCCGGACCGCTGTGCCGCCGCGCACGCCGGCCGGTTACGCCTTATCTTGTTACTCTGTCTGGAAGCGATAATGAAAAAACGAGCCAAAACCCTGCCCGGTGTCACACGACGCCAGGTCCTGACCTGGTCGACGCTGGGCGTTGCCGCTGGCGTCACCCGCGCCGCCGATGCCGTCTCCCTCAAGGGCGCTCCCGGCTGGACACCCTTCGCCGATAACCCACCGGAACAGTTCCAGGCTCAGGGCTGGCTGTTCTTCACCGATGAAGAAGCGCGCACCGTCGAAGCCATGGTTGACCGCATTATCCCGGCGGATGAGCTGAGCGTGGGCGGCAAAGAAGCCGGCTGCGCTGTCTTTATCGACCGCCAGCTGCACGGCTTTTATGGCACCTTCGAACGCCTCTACATGCAGGGCCCGTTTCAGCAGGGCACCACCGAGCAGGGCGACCAGTCGCCGCTGGTGCCGCAACAGCGCTATCGCCAGGGGCTGGCGGCGCTAAACCGCTACGTGCAGCAAACCTCGCAAAAGAACTTTGTCGATCTGACGCCAGCGCAGCAGGACGCGCTGCTGGCAGACATGGAAGCCGGAAAGGTGCATTTCAGCGGCTTTGATGCGCAGTCGCTGTTTCTTGAGGTGCTGAACAACACCATGGAAGGTTTCTTTGCCGATCCGATCTACGGCGGCAACAAAGACATGGTGTCGTGGAAGATGCTGGGCTTTCCCGGCGCGCGCTATGACTATCGCGAATACGTTGAGCGCCACAACGAAAATCTGGGCTTAGAGCCGATCAGCATTGCGCAATGGAAAGCACGGAGATAGATGATGAAGAAATTACCGAAAACCGATGTGGTGGTGATTGGTCTCGGCTGGGCCGGATCGATTATCGCCAATGAACTGGCCGACGAAGGCCTGGAAGTGATCGGCATTGAGCGCGGCCCATGGCGCGACACCGCGCGCGACTTCAATATTGGCACCGTCACCGACGAGCTGCGCTACGTGATGCGCGAAGAGCTGATGCTGCGTACGCGGCAGAACACCTGCACCATGCGCAACAATCCGTCGCAAACCGCCCTGCCGATGCGCACCTGGGGCTCGTTCCATCCGGGCAACGGCACCGGCGGCGCGGGCAACCACTGGGCTGGCATTACCTTTCGCTTTCAGCCGGAAGAGTTTCGCCTGAAAAGTCATCTGACCGAACGCTACGGCGCCAGCGCCATTCCGGATGAGCTGGTGCTGCAGGACTGGGGCACCAGCTGGGAAGAGATGGAGCCGCACTACATGCAATTTGAGCGCGTGGCCGGCACCTCCGGTTACGCCGGCAATATTCAGGGACAGAAACGCACGGGCGGCAATCCGTTCGAAGGTGCCCGTTCGGCCGACTATCCGACGCCGCCGCTGCGCCAGCCCTATGGTCCGACGCTGTTTGCCGAAGCAGCAAAAAATCTCGGCTACCAGCCGTTTCCGGTGCCCTCCTCGCTGGTCTCCGAGGCGTACACCAATCCCTATGGCGTCACCATGGGTCCCTGCACCTTCTGCGGCTTCTGCACCAACTACGGCTGTGCCAACTACTCGAAAGCCAGCGCCATCACCACCGTGCTGCCGGCGCTGATGCGCAAAGAGAACTTTACCGCGTACACCAACTGCGAAGTGCTGGAAGTGCTGACCGATGCCAGCGGCAAACAGGCCACCGGCGTCACCTACATCGACTCCTCCGGCGATAAGTGGGAACAGCCGGCCGATCTGGTAATCGTCGCCGCCTTTACCTTTGAAAACGTGCGCCTGATGCTGCTCTCCGGCATTGGCCAGGCGTATGATCCGGTCACCAACAAAGGCACCACCGGCCGCAATTACGCCTATCAGACCGCCAACGGCGTCACGCTGTTTTTTGACAACAAAAACTTTAACCCGTTTATCGGTGCCGGCGCGGTGGGCATGGGCATTGATGAATTCAATAACGATAATTTCGACCACAGCGGTCTGGGCTTCTTCGGCGGTGGCAGCATCCGCGTGACGCCCATTGGCTCGGCGCCGATTGGCTACCGGCCGCTGCCGCCCAACACGCCCAAATGGGGCTCAAAGTGGAAGCGCGCACTGAAAGACAACTATCTCAGCACCATGTCGATTGGCTGCGAGGCCAGCAGCTATACCACGCGCACTAACTATCTGTCGCTCGATCCCAACTACAAAGATCCGCACGGCCGACCATTACTGCGCATCACCTTCGACTTTGCGGCGAACGATCTGAAAATGGCGCAGTACTGCACGGGTAAAGTGGCGGAAATCGCTAAATCGATGAACCCGCGCGAGATGATTGTCAAACCGATGACCGGCCACTGGAGCAGCGTGCCGTATCAGTCGTCGCACGTGGTTGGCGGCTTTATCATGGGCAGCGATCCCTCAACCAGCTCGGTCAATAAACATCTGCAGGTGTGGGATGTACCGAACTTGTTCGTGGTGGGCGCGTCAGCCTTTCCGCAAAACCCGGGCTATAACCCGACCGGCACCGTCGGCGCGCTGGCATTCAAAGCGGCGCATGCGATTCGTCACTACTATCTGCAACGTCCCGGGGAGATGATTACCGCATGAAAACACGCCTCTCTCTGTGCGCTGCCGCGCTGCTGCTCACCAGCTTTGTGTCTCACGCCCAGCCGGAATACGATCAGTACGCGCGCGGCAGCTATATCGCCACGCTGGCGGACTGCACCGCCTGCCACACCGCCGATCCGCAGCAGCCGTTTGCCGGGGGCGTCAGGTTGCAGACGCCGTTTGGTACACTGGTCGGCGCTAACATCACGCCGGACCGCGAAACCGGCATCGGCAACTGGCGCTATGAAGATTTCCGCCGCGCCATGACCGAGGGTATCGGCCACGGCGGCAAGCGGCTGTACGGCGCGATGCCGTTCACCGCGTACACCAAAATGTCGGATAAGGATCTGCAGGATTTGTGGGCATGGATGCAGACGCTGCAGCCGATACACAACCCGGTCGAGACCAATCAGCTGCCCTTCCCTTTCAACATCCGCACCAGCCTGATGGTGTGGAACTGGATCAACTTTGACCAGGGCGCGTTCCAGCCGGACGCCCGTCAATCCGCCCAGTGGAATCGCGGTGCGTATCTGGTGCAGGGCGCGGGCCACTGCGGCACCTGCCACACGCCGAAAAATCTGCTCGGCGGCGATAAAAACGGCGCGTTCCTGCGTGGCGAAGTGGTTGAAGGCTGGATGGCGCCGGACATCACCGCGAACCCGCACAGCGGGCTGGGCAAATGGAGCCAGCAGGATATCGTCAGCTACCTGCGTACCGGCGTTAACCGTTTCGATATCGCTTCCGGTCCAATGGCCGACGCGGTGCGTCACTCCACGCAGCACTGGCGCGATGAAGATCTGCAGGCGGTGGCGGTGTACCTGAAAAGCGGGGAATCGCGTGATGAGCAAGCGCCCGCCGCGCTTGCCGCGACGGACGAGCGCATGAAGCTGGGCGCGCAAATCTATGCGGCGAAGTGTTCAGCCTGCCACAGCCCGGGCGGCCGCGGTGAGAAGAATATCTTCCCGCAGCTGGCGGACAATCCGTTGCTCAATCAGGAGGATGCCACCTCGCTGATTCGGGTGGTCGCCGCCGGCAGTCGCGGTGTCGATACCGATGCCCGCCCCACAGCACCGGCAATGCCGGCCTTTGCCGGCACGCTGGGTGATGAGGAGATCGCGGCGGTGGTGAGCTACATCCGCAACAGCTGGGGAAATGCCGCCGCACCGGTCAGCGCTGACGACGTGAAGAAAGTGAAACAGAAGCTGGAATAGCGCCGTGTCAGCACCGGCAGCGGCGGCTGCCGGTGCGACAGGCTCAGCTTTAGCTACGTTGCTGCACCACCGACGACTTCACTGCTGACGCTTCCCGCGTGTGTCCCGGCTGCGGCACACGGATAATAAAGGTCAGCACGCCGGCGAACAGGTAGAGCGCGGTATAGGCCCACACCACCCCGACGATATCGAAGAACGGCAGCAGCAGTGAAGCAATTGCCGGGGCAACAAAGTTACTCAGCCCGGCCGACAGATTGTAAATCGATACCGCTGCGCCCTTATGATGCGGTTCCAGCGTCGGGAACACCGCGGTCATCGGCACAAAGGCAGCGACAAAGATCCCCAGCATGATCGCCGGAATCAGCGCCACCCAGAAGTTATGCCCGGCATACAGCGGCAGGTAGTAAAACGCCAGGCTGGAGATCGCCATACCGAGACAGCCGAACCAGCGCACCTGACGGATCCAGCCCAGCTTCTCACCGGTAATGCCCCAGAAAATATTGGTAAAAATGGTGACGAAGAAGAACACCGCCCAAATCTGCAGCCATTCGGAGATGGTAAAGCCGAGCCGATCGACAAACAGCAGCGGCATGATGATGGCAAAACCGAACAGCGACAGCGTATTGATGATGCGGATCAGGCAGGCATAAAACACATGCTGGTTGGTGAACAGAATGGTTACGGCACGCGACATCTCCGTCATCTTATCGCGCAGCGGCAGATTAACGCGTGAACGGTCCACCGGCACGTTGCGCAGGCTGAAGTAGGCCAGCACGCCGCCGCACGCCACCCAGACAATCGCCAGCCATAAGGTGCCGGTTTCGCCCAGCATCGGGATGGTCAGGCTCGGCAGGTAGCTACCCACCACGCCAATCCCCACGGAGTACATCGCCCAGAACCAGCCGGTGGCGGCGGCCAGCTTGTCACGCGGCAGCACCTGCACCAGCATCATCATGAACGAGTAGATAAACAGCGGATAGGCCAGGCCGCGAATGCCGTAAAACAGCACCATCAGCGGATAGTTACGCAGCCCAAGCCCCAGCGACATAAACAGCGCATGCATGACGATCCACAGCACAAAGCCAATCATCATGGCGCGCTGCGGCGTAATCAGCTCCGCCACCACGCCTGAGGCCCACGCCGCCAGCGCGGCGGCCAGACCATAAAACGTAAACACCACCGCCGACTGGGCCGGCGAAAAGCCCATGTCAGTGATGTGGCGCGAGAGAAACGCCATTTCGAAGCCGTCGCCGGCCATGAAAATGGCGATCGCCAGAAAGCCCCAGAACATCTTTTTCGGTAAGCCAAACCAGTATGCGTTCGATTGCATGACAATCTTCCTTCCGTTCGCTAATCCGATCAGGCAGGCAGCAACGCGCGTGCCTGCTGTTGTTGTACATAGAGTTCACGGAACAGGCGCAGCCGCTGCTGCAGCACGGCCCCGCGCGCCGCATCGGGCTGATAGCGCGCCTGCACCGGCGGCTTCAGGCACACGTCGGCTTCGCTGCCGCCGTCGGCCAGCCACGCCAGTCGCGCCGCACCCAGCGCGCCGGAGGCGCTGGCCGGATGGGTCACTATCGGCAGCTGCAACACGTCGGCAATCAGCTGCGCCCACAGCGTGCTGCGCGCGCCGCCGCCGGTCAGGCTGCACTGCTGAATCTGCTGCTGCGTATCGCCCAGCACCGCCAGACCATCCGCCAGGCCAAACGCCACGCCCTCAATTACCGCATAGCCGAGCAGCGCGCGCGGCGTTTCGTGGCGCAGATGGAAAAATGCCCCGGTCGCCTGCGGATCGTTATGCGGTGTGCGTTCACCGGAGAGATACGGCAGAAACAGCGGCGCCTGACGCAGCTGTTCCGCGCTGAGCTGTGCCATCTCGTCCATCAGCTGGCTTTCGGTGACCGACAGCAGATTGCACAACCAGCGCAGACAGCTGGCGGCGCTGAGCATCACGCTCATCTGGTGCCAGCGTCCCGGCAGCGCATGGCAGAAAGCGTGCACGCCGGATTGCGGATCGGCGCGCAGCCGATCGTTAACCACAAAAATCACGCCCGACGTGCCGAGCGAGATAAAGGCATCGCCCGCATTAACCGCACCGACGCCCACCGCCGACGCGGCATTATCACCGCCGCCGCCGGCCACGCTCACCGTGGCGGCTAAGCCCCATTCGCTGGCCAGATCGGCGCGCAGCGTGGCGCTGACCGCGCTGCCCTCAACCAGTTCGGGCATCTGTGCGCGCGTCAACCCGCTAATCGCCAGCAGTGCGTCAGACCAGTCGCGCTGCGCCACGTCGAGCCACAGCGTACCGGCGGCGTCCGACGGCTCGCTGACAAAGCGCCCGGTCAGACGCCAGCGCAGGTAGTCCTTCGGCAGCAGCACCTTGTCGATGCGGCGGAAGATTTCGGGCTCATGTTCCGCCACCCAGTGCAGTTTCGGCGCGGTGAAGCCAGGCATAATCAGGTTGGCGGCGATTTCCATCATTTGCGGATGGTGCTGGCGCAGCGCATCACACTGCGCCGCGCTGCGTGTGTCGTTCCACAATATGCACGGCCGCAGCACCTCACCGGCGGCATCCAGCAGCACGGCGCCATGCATCTGACCGGAGAGGCCGATGGCGCGAATCGCGGCCCACGCGTCCGGTGCCTGCTGGCGCAGCCCGGCGATCGCCTGACCACACGCCTGCCACCAGCGCTCGGGATCCTGCTCCGCCCAGTGCGGATGCGGGCGCTGCACGCTGAGCGTGGCGTGATTCGACGCCACAATCTCGCCCTGCGGGTTAACGATCAGCGCTTTGAGTTCAGAGGTGCCAATATCAATGCCGAGATACATGCTGTGCGCTCCTTACACCGTCGCCGGCTGCAGCAGTTGCTGCTCTATGGCGTCTACGCTGCGCGTCACCAGCGCATGAAAAGCGCGGTCATCGGCCAGTTCGGCAAACAGCGCGCGGTCGCTGAGGAACCGCTGCAGTGCATCCTCACCGGCCAGCTGCTGACGCAGCGCATCAGCATTGAGCACGCCATCCTGATAGGCATACGGCAGCTGGTTACTGGCCCAGCGTTGCAGGAACAGGTAGAACAGCGCAGGCAGCACGGCGGTAGCGGTCGGTTCTGCGCCGCGCTGATAGCATTCGCGCAGCGTCGGCGTCACCATGCCGGGAATCTTCGACAGTCCATCGGCACCAACGCGCTGGTTGGTGTCTTTGATGTAGGGATTGCTAAAGCGCGCCAGCACCACATCGCGGTAATCCGCCAGATCGAGCGGGCTGGGCGACAGTGACGGGATCACGTCCTGCGTGATGTAGTCGTACGCCAGCTGATAGATCGCGGGCTGACGCGTGCTGTCATCAATGTAGTCATGGCCGGTGAGCGTGCCGGCCCAGGCAATCGCTGCGTGCGTGGCATTGAGAATGCGGATTTTCGCCTCTTCCCACGGTAGCACCGACGCCACCAGCTCCACGCCCACCTTTTCCAGCGCCGGGCGTCCGGCGATAAAATCATCCTCAATCACCCACTGGATAAACGATTCCGCCATCACCGCCGCGCCATCGTCTTTGCCGGTGGCCGCTTTGACGCGTTCGGCGACATCCGGCGTGGGGCGCGGCGTGATGCGATCCACCATGGTGTTTGGCGAAGTGGTGTTATCGCGCACCCAGCTGGCCAGCGCACTGTCGCCCTGCGCGGCGAGAAACGCCAGCATGCCGTGACGGAAACGTTCGCCGTTGTGACGCAGGTTGTCGCAGTTGAGCAGCGTGACCGGCGCACCGCCGCTGGCCACGCGCTGGCGCAGAATGCGGGTCAGCGCGCCGTAAATAGTGCGCGCCTCACCATGGAGATCGGCCTGAATATCCGCCTGGCTGAGATCGAGTTCATGCGCCGGCGTCAGGTAATAACCCGCTTCGGTCACGGTAAAACCGATCACTTTTGTCTCAGCGCTGGCGCCCTGCGCCACCAGCGCGCTGATCTCTGCGTCCCACGGCAGAATGGTGCGCAGCGAAGTAATGGTTTCATACGCGCGCTCGCCCTCCGGCGTTACAGTTTCCAGTACGTACTCGCCGTTTTGCGTCTGCAGCTGGTTGAGCAGCGCTACCGCATCGCCGCGGATGTTGCCGAGCGCGATGCTCCAGCTGTCATCGCCCTGCTGGCGCAGCTGGTGCAGATACCACGCCTGATGCGCGCGGTGAAAAGAGCCTGCGCCGATATGCATCCACACTGATTTCGTCGTCATAGTTGCCTCGAAATAAACATTTGCCACAATGGAGGGCATTTGCCCGATGAGGCGTAGCATAGTCGCCGCCGGGGCGATCGTTCTGCGAGATCCATCACATTTAATACTTTTGCTCTTTTTTAGGGCTTTTGCTCAGTTAACGCTTCAGGGGCAAGACGCGATAAACTGGCGCATCGGAGTTTGACGGAACAAGGCGATGAGCAGAGAAGAGAAGAAGCAGGAGCTGGCAGCGCGGGCAGCGTGGATGTATTACGTGGCGGGCGTCACGCAGCAGGAGATTGCGCGCGCGCTGGGCTTATCGCGGCAGGTGGCGCAGCGGCTGGTCTCCAGCGCGCGTGAAATGGGCATGGTCAGCGTGAAGATCGACCATCCGGTTACGCACTGCCTGCATCTGGCGCGCGAGATCGAACAAAAGTTTGGTTTGACGCTGTGCCGCGTGGTGCCGTCAGCCGGGCTGGATGATGAGGCGATTCAGCAAATGCTGGCGGTGGAAGGCGCGGCGGTGATGGCGCAGTTTATCAACGAAGAGACGCCGCAGGTGTTTGGCATCGGTTCCGGCAAAACGCTGCGCTCAATGATTGATGCGCTGCCGTGGGTTGAACGGCCACAGCATCAGTGTGTGTCGATGATCGGCGCGATTGCGCGTGACGATTCCGGTACCCGCTACGACGTACCGCTGAAAATGGCGGAGAAGATGCAGGGCAAATATTTCTTCATTCCGGCGCCGCTGTATGCTGACACGCCGCAGGATAAGACGATGTGGGTGCAGCATCAGGTCTATCAGCGCGTCACCCAGCGTGCGCTGCAGGCGAACGTGGCGTTTGTCGGCATTGGCGAAGTGATGCCGGGCTGCCCGCTCAATGCCGAAGGCTTTATCACCGATGCGCAGGTAGAAGCGCTCAACGCGCGCGGCGTGGTGGGTGAGATGCTGGGGCATTTTTTCAATCAGCAGGGAGAGCGGGTGTACGGCGAAACCGATGAGCTGCTGACCAGCGTGCTGCTGGAGAGCCAGACGCAGCGCAATATCATCGGCTTTGCCGGCAGCGCGCGCAAATACGCAGCGATTCACGCCGCGCTGCACGGCGGCTGGATCTCCGGGCTGGTGACGGATGAAGACACCGCGCTGAAACTGCTGCATGATTAATTAAAAATTTCTGTGATTCGTCACGGCGCGATGTATCGCGCGGATTGGTCCGCCGCATCGCCGGGAAACGCGCAATACATTGCGCCGCAACGGTTCAGAAACCTATTTCAACGATCCCTTTAAAAACTGCTGCAGGCGCGGGCTTTTCGGGTTGCCGAACAGTTCGTCTGGCGCGCCCTGCTCTTCGATTTTGCCCTGATGCAGGAAAATCACGTGGTTGGATACGTGACGGGCGAACTCCATCTCGTGCGTCACTACCACCATGGTTTTGCCCTCTTCGGCCAGCTTCTGCATGATGCGCAGCACTTCGCCTACCAGCTCCGGATCGAGCGCTGAGGTCGGTTCGTCAAACAGCAACACTTCCGGCTCCATCGCCAGCGCGCGGGCAATCGAGACACGCTGCTGCTGGCCGCCTGACAGATGCACCGGGTATTTGGCACGCGCGCGCGCATCAATACCGACTTTATCGAGATATTTAATTGCCCGCTCGCGCGCTTCGGCTTTGCTCAGCCCCAGCACCTGAATCGGTGCTTCAGTGACGTTATCCAGCACCGTCATGTGGCTCCACAGGTTAAAGTGCTGGAACACCATGGTCAGCCGGGTACGCAGCGAACGCAGCTGCTCCTTGTTGGCCACTTTCAGCTGGCCATCGGTGTCGCGCACCAGGTTTATCGCCTCGTTGTTAACCGCGATGGTGCCTTCACTCGGCTTTTCGAGGAAGTTGATGCAGCGTAAAAAGGTACTTTTCCCGGAACCGGACGAGCCAATAATGCTGATCACATCGCCGGCGTTGGCCTGCAGCGACACGCCCTTCAGAACTTCATGTTCACCGTAACGCTTATGCAGTTCGGTAACGCTTAATTTATTTTCAGCCATAGTCATACTCAGTGCGACGAAGAGGGTTTCACATGCGCGAGGAAGCGGCGCTCCGCAAGGCGGAACAGGCTAATCAGCACGTAAGAGATAATCAGGTACAGCACCGCAGCGATGCCGAACGCGGTGAACGGCTGATAGGTCGCCGAGTTGATATCGCGCGCGATTTTTAGCAAATCCGGCACGGTGGCGGTGAACGCCAGCGCGGTGGAGTGCAGCATCAGAATCACTTCATTGCTGTAAGCGGGCAGCGCGGTGCGCAGCGCCGACGGCAGAATGATGCAGCGGTAAAGTTTAAACGGCGAGAAACCATAGGCGCGCGCGGCTTCGATTTCACCGTGCGGTACGGCGCGAATGGCACCGGCAAAAATCTCGGTGGTATAAGCACAGGTGTTCAGGGTAAATGCCAGCAGCGTACAGTTCAGGCCACTGCGGAAGAAGGCGTTCAGCAGCTCGGAGCCTTTCACCACCTCCAGCGTATACATGCCGGAATAGAACACCAGCAGCTGCACATACAGCGGCGTGCCGCGAAACACATAGGTAAACAGCCACACCGGCGTGGAGATATAGCGATTGGGCGACACGCGCGCGATGGCCAGCAGCACCGCAAGGCTGCCGCCAATCACTACGGACAGAATCAGCAGCCACAGCGTGATGGCCACGCCGGTAAAACGGTAACCGTCGGTCCAGAGCAGTTGTTTCCAGTACTCCTGAATAATCTCGATCATAACTCTGCCCTTTTCACCCCTACCGAGTAGCGACGTTCAAGCCACCACAGCACGCCGTTGGACAGCGTGGTAAACACCAGATAAATCACCCCGGCAACAATCGCGAAGTAGAACGGTTGCCAGGTACTTTTGCCGGCCAGCTGCGTGGCTTTTACCACATCTTCAAGGCCGAGCAGCGACACCAGCGCGGTGGCTTTGAGGATCACCTGCCAGTTGTTGCCGATGCCGGGCAGCGCAAAGCGCATCATCGCCGGGAACAGAATGCGACGGAAAGTTTGCGCGCCGGTAAAGCCGAAGGCGGTGGCGGCTTCAATCTGCCCTTTCGGCACCGCGAGAAACGCGCCACGGAAGGTTTCAGTGAAGTAAGCACCGTAGATGAAGCCGAGCGTAATAATACCGGCCACCATCGGGTCGATATCAAACTGTGCCATGCCGAGCGCATCGGTTACGGCGTTGAGGGCAATCTGCAGACCGTAAAAGATCAGCAGCATCAGCACCAGGTCGGGCACGCCACGGATTAGCGTGGTGTAGCCTTCAAAAATCATCGCCAGCGGGCGATTGCGGGAGAGTTTGGCGCCGGCCCCTATCAGGCCCAGCACCACGGCCAGTACCACCGAGCTGAGCGCCAGCTCAAGGGTCACCAGCGTGCCTTTGAGAATTACTTCAGAATAGCCATACAACATGGGTTCGATCCTGTCGTGAGGGAAATAAACAAACGCTGTCCAACAACACACGGACAGTCCTGACCAGGATGTGAATCACGGAAGGATGGTGGCAAGCGTATGAACTCCGGGAGTTTACATAAGTAAGCGCCCGGAGTGAATAGTTATGACCCACGTTAGCGTGACTCAATACATCCGTTCAGGAACAGGAGTCTTAATCGCCGTAAACGTTGAAATCAAAGTACTTCTTCGCAATCTTGTCGTAGGTACCGTCTTTGCGCATGTCGTTAAAGGCTTTGTCGATGGCAGCTTTCAAATCAGCGTCATCTTTACGCAGGCCCATACCGGTGCCGACGCCAAAGATTTTGTCATCTTTCACCGCCGGACCGGCGAACGCGTAGTTTTTCCCGACCGGCTGCTTGAGGAAGCCTTCGCTCGCCTGCACTTCATCCTGGAACGCCGCATCAATACGACCAGCATTCAGGTCCTGATACACCAGATCCTGGTTGGCATACGGCGTGACGGTCACCCCTTTTGGACGCCAGTATTCATTGGCGTAGGTTTCCTGCGTGGTGCCCTGCAGCAGGCCGATGTTTTTGCCCTTCAGCGACTCAATGGTCGGCTGCAGTTTAGACCCCTTTGGCGCCACTAAACGCGCGTTCGCTGCATACAGTTTTTCCGAGAAGGCGATCTCTTCCTGACGTTTCTCGGTGATCGAGAGTGAAGAGATGATGGCGTCAATCTTCTTCGCTTTCAGCGACGGGATCAGCGCATCGAAATCACTTTCCACATAAGTACATTTGGTCTTGATACGCTTACAGATCTCGTTGGCCAGGTCGATATCAAAGCCAACCAGCTGGCCCTGCGCGTTCTTGGACTCAAACGGCGGGTAAGTTGGATCGGTCCCGATGCGCAGCGACTGCGGTACCGCCGCGAACACGCTCGCAGCGCCGGACATAGCCAGCATCAGAGAAAGAGCCAGAACTCGCTTTTTCATAGGTAACCCTCAAGTGAAGTGCTTATTGTTATGTGGTGCGTGATGTGTTTGCGCTGAATGTTTTGCAGGTTTCATGCCAGTTGTGCAAATCGGCGAAACTGTGCGCAGGCGCACTAAATACCGCGTCCATCTGGGACGCAAGCACTTAGTTTGTGAGGGAAATATAACAGCGGTGTGAGGAAGAAAAAGTGAGATTGTTAACTTTTGGTGCACAAGATGCACGAACAGTGATCGGCCCCGCGCTTTTGCACGCATTCAGTGCATTATTGCACCATCATGCACCCTGCCAGCGGGTAAACAGATCTTCCGGCAGCTCGATATCAAACTGATCCAGCACGCGGTTGACCGTCTGATCAATCAAATCGTCGATGCGCTGCGGGCGGTGATAAAACGCCGGCACCGGCGGCATAATCAGCGCCCCGAGTTCGGCAGCGGTGGTCATCATGCGCAGATGACCGAGATGCAGCGGGGTTTCCCGCACGCACAGCACCAGCCGGCGCTGCTCTTTCAGCACCACGTCGGCGGCGCGCGTCAGCAGACTGTCGCTGTAGCTGTGCACAATGCCGGACAGGGTTTTCATGGAACACGGCAGAATTGCCATACCCAGCGTTTTGAACGAGCCGGACGAGATGCTGGCGGCGATATCGCGCACATCGTGCACCACATCGGCCAGCGCCTGCACGTCACGCAGGCTGTAATCGGTCTCCAGCGCCAGCGTCTGCCGCGCCGCCGGGCTCATCACCAGATGGGTTTCCACTTCGGCTAACGGTTGCAGCACCTGCAGCATACGCACGCCGTAGATCGCGCCGCTGGCGCCGGAAATACCAATGATGAGTCGTTTCATAATTCAGCCTTGCTGCAAAAGAGTGCGCCAATAATAGCCGCTCCGCCGCCATAAATACAAAAACAAACAGGGCGGGATTGCGCCCGCCCTGTTTCGTCTGCCTGAGACTGACCTTAACCTTCGTTATGCAGTTCCAGGTTTTCCACTTCGTTCTGACGCGCAATCGCTTTGGCATCGTCGTTACGCAGCGACTGCAGATATTCCAGATACTGCAGGTCAACATCTTTGGTGACGTAGATGCCGTTGAACACCGAGCATTCGAACTGGGCAATATCCGGGTTCTCTTCACGCACCGCGTCGATCAGATCCTGCAGATCCTGGAAAATCAGCGCATCGGCTTTAATCAGCTGACGAATCTCTTCCACTTCACGGCCGTGCGCAATCAGCTCGGTAGCACTCGGCATATCGATGCCGTAGACGTTAGGGAAGCGAATTTCCGGTGCCGCCGACGCCAGATAGACGCGCTTCGCGCCCGCTTCACGCGCCATCTCGATAATCTGCTCAGAGGTGGTGCCGCGCACAATCGAGTCATCCACCAGCAGCACGTTTTTATCGCGGAACTCAGCACGGTTGGCGTTGAGCTTACGGCGTACCGCACTGCGGCGCAGCTGCTGGCCCGGCATGATAAAGGTACGGCCCACGTAGCGGTTTTTCACAAAACCCTGGCGGTACGGCTTATCAAGAATACGGGCGATCTCCAGCGCGGTATCGGTCGAGGTTTCCGGAATCGGGATCACCACGTCAATATCGAGATCTTCCCACTCGCGGGCAATTTTCTCGCCCAGCTTGGTGCCCATGCGCACGCGTGCGCTGTAGACGGAGATCTTGTCGAGGAACGAGTCCGGACGCGCAAAATAAACGTACTCGAACAGGCACGGATTGCTTTTCGGGTTCTCTGCGCACTGGCGCGTCGAGAGCTGACCCTGCTCGGTGATGTACACCGCTTCGCCTGGCGCAACGTCACGAATAAATTCGAAGCCGAGCGTATCCAGCGCCACGCTCTCTGAAGCCACCATGTATTCGGTGCGGCCATCGGCCAGCTCACGCTTGCCCAGTACCAGCGGACGGATACCGTTAGGATCGCGGAACGCAACCATGCCGTGACCGATAATCATCGCCACCACGGCGTAAGCGCCGCGCACCTGCTGATGCACTGCCGCCACGGCAGCAAAAATGTTGTCAGCTTCCAGCGGATAGTGCTGAAAACGATCCAGCTCCTGAGCAAAGATGTTGAGCAGGATTTCGGAATCTGAGGTGGTATTCACATGACGGCGACCGACTTCGAACAGCTGCTTGCGCAGTTCATGGGCGTTGGTCAGGTTACCGTTGTGAGCCAGCGTGATGCCGTACGGCGAGTTCACGTAGAAGGGCTGCGCTTCAGAGGCGCTGGAGCTGCCGGCAGTCGGATAACGCACGTGGCCGATACCCATATTTCCCTGCAAACGCTGCATGTGGCGCGCTTCAAATACGTCGCTGACCAGGCCATTGGCCTTACGCAGACGGAAGCAGTTCAGCGCATCGATGGTACAAATGCCGGCGGCATCCTGCCCGCGGTGCTGCAGCACCGTTAACGCGTCATAGATCGACTGGTTTACTGGCATAAAACCGGTGATACCAACAATACCGCACATGTTGTCATTTCCTCATTAGCCGCACTCCCGGTGTTACCGGGGTAAAAAACTCGACGTGCTTTTCAGGTAATCGAAAAACCACCTGATGATGTAACTGAACTGGGGAATGAGTTGAGACTGTTGCCAGTCCGGACTTTTTGAAAAGCCGGTGAATGTATCAAGGAAGAAGAGAATGGCGGATACAATCAGCACGCCACGCAACGCCCCGAAACAGACCCCCAACACCCTGTCGGTTCCCGACAAGCCGGTTTTCTCAACCAGCGAGCCGATCACATAGTTCACGATGGCACCCACAATCAGGGTGGCAACGAATAACACCGCGATGGCGATGCCGTTGCGAACCAGTTCGTCGTCAAAACCTGTAAACCAGACTGCAAGGTAGGCGTAGTAATGACTGGCGACAAAAAACGCGCATCCCCAGGTAACAAGAGATAAGGCTTCCCGGACAAACCCGCGAATCAGGCTGACCAGAGCCGAAAAACCAACTACCGCAATAATGACGTAATCAATCCAGATCATGAACGCTTCCAGTACAGTGCATTTGCACCCCTGCATCCAGTTCGGGGCGCATTCTAACAGAAAAAGAAAACGTTTGCGTAGGGTTTTCCGGTTCTGTCCCGAGAAAAAGGGCGATGAAAAAAACTTTCCTCGCCCTTGTTGATGCCAGCCATTTAACCTGCTGATATTCCATAAATTTTCAGTAACGCTTCGCTAAAAAACACGCCAAAAGCCGCGCCTGTTTCTGCTATCGGCGCGGCTTATCAGTTGATCAGCGTGTGCTGTACGGCTTCACAACACCGCCGAGGCCGGAGATGCCTTTCAGCTCACCGAGTGCGCCCTGCAGTTTCGCTTTGGACGCATCCGGCCCCACGTAAATGCGGGTGATCTGCCCCTGCACCGGCGTCGACGGCACGGTAAAGGCGCGATAGCCGGAGAGCCGCAGCTGCGCCACGATCTCATTCACTTTGGCGGCGTTCTTCAGGGCACCGAGCTGCACCACATACGCCTGTCCTGCTGGCGCGGCCGGCTCGCTCTGCTTCGGCGTTTCCGCCGCTTTAGGCTGCTCTGTAGTTTTTGGCTGTTCTGTCGCTTTCGGTTGTTCTGCCGGCTTCAGTTTCGGCTGCTCCACCGGTTTAGGCTTCGGCTGCTCGACCGGCTTCGGCTTCACCTGCTCTGCCGGCTTCTGCTGCTGGTGCACCGGCGGCGGCGTCACGACGCTGGGCTGGCTGTTTTGCGCTGGCTGCGTGCTGCCGCTGGCGGCACTGCTCTGCGTTGCGCTGCTGGCGGGCGCCTGCTGCGCCGCGCTCGCACCTTCCGGCGGCTGCGACGGCAGCGGCTGCGTCACCGGCGGCACCATTTCGCTGTCCTGCTGATCGTCAGGCTTTGGCACCAGCGGAATCGCCGCGAACTCCTCTTTATAATGCTTTTTCTTACCGTCCAGCAGACCCGGTAACACGATGACGCCAATCGCCACCAGAATCACCGTGCCCACTAAACGATTCTGAAACTTACTTGCCACTGCCGTTCTCCGCTGCCATCGATTGCATCACCTGCGCTACGGTGTGGAACGAGCCGCACACCAGAATCACATCGTCGGGCTGAGCCTGCTGCCGCGCCGCCTGCCACGCGGCTTCAACGCTCTGCCAGGCGCTGCCGCCCTGCAGATGCGCCATCAGCTCATCAGCGGACGCCCCGCGCGGGCCGTCGAGCGGCGCGCAGTACCAGCGGTTGACCTGCGGTGCCAGCGCAGCCAGCGTCCCGGCGATATCCTTGTCGTGCAGCATGCCAACCACCGCATGCACCGTGCCGTGTGCCGGCAGCTCAGCGAGACGTGAAGCCAGATAATAAGCCGCATGCGGATTGTGTGCCACATCAAGGATCACGCGCGGCGCGGTGCTGACCGTCTGGAAACGTCCCGGCAGAATCGCCAGCGGCAGGTGCTGACGAATCAGCGCCTCGCTCACCGTCAGGCCGGAAGCGCGCAGCGCCGCAATGGCGGTGGCCGCGTTAGGGAGCGGCACCTGGGGCAGCGGCAGATCGCGCAGTTCACCCTGGGCATCCTGCAGCGTCCAGCTGTCGCCCTCGCGCTGCCACTGCCAGTCGCGGTTAATTTGTAACAGCTGCGCACCCTTCTCCGCGGCCACCTGGGCAATGGTGTCGGGCATATCGGCCTCGCCGACCACCGCCGGTTTACCGCCGCGGAATACGCCGGCCTTCTCGCGGCCGATGCTGGCGCGATCCGGCCCCAGCCAGTCGGTGTGGTCCAGCGCAATGCTGGTGATCACCGCCACGTCGGCGTCGACAATGTTCGTCGCATCCAGCCGGCCGCCCAGCCCCACTTCCAGAATCACGACATCCAGCTGCGCTTCACGGAACAGATTGAGCGCGGATAGCGTGCCAAACTCAAAGTAGGTGAGCGAAATATCGCCGCGTCCGGCCTCGATGGCGGCAAAGCTGGCGCTGTGCCGGGCTTCATCCAGCTCAGCACCCTGCACGCGCACGCGTTCGGTGTAACGCACCAGATGCGGCGAGCTGTAGACGCCAACGCGATAACCTGCGGCCATCAGCAGGGTTTCCAGCGTACGGCAGGTGGTGCCTTTGCCGTTGGTGCCGGCGACGGTGAAGACAAACGGAGCGGGTTTTAGCAGGTCGAGGCGTGCGGCGACGCGCTGAATACGGTCCAGGCCCAGATCGATAGCCTGAGAATGCAGATGCTCAAGATAATGAAGCCACGTGGCCAGAGGCGACGTGGCTTGCGGGAGGTGAAGAGTGTCCATGTGCCCTGTTAGCTCTTTACGATGTGGTGCATGAATAAAAAGGCGCATCACTCTGCGCCTTTCGGTTGCCTGTCAGGCTTCGTTGCTCTCCGGCTCAGCCGCAGTCGGGCGATCACCATCCTGCAGCGGTGCCGGCAGGTTCATCATTTTCGCCAGCAGGCTGGCCAGCTTAAAGCGCATTTCCGGACGACGGATGATCATGTCGATCGCGCCTTTTTCGATCAGGAACTCACTGCGTTGGAAGCCCGGCGGCAGCTTTTCACGTACCGTCTGTTCAATTACGCGTGGGCCGGCAAAGCCGATCAGCGCTTTTGGCTCTGCGACGTTCAAATCGCCCAGCATCGCGAAGCTGGCGGAGACGCCACCCATGGTCGGGTCGGTCAGTACCGAAATATACGGCAGACCGCGCTCCTGCATTTTTGCCAGCGCCGCACTGGTTTTCGCCATCTGCATCAGCGACTGCAGCGCTTCCTGCATACGCGCACCACCAGAGGCGGAGAAGCAGATCAGCGGGCAGTTGTCTTCCAGCGCCTGCTCAACCGCACGCACGAAACGGGCGCCGACCACCGAGCCCATTGAGCCGCCCATAAAGGAGAACTCAAACGCGGCGGCCACCACCGGCATACCGTGCAGCTGGCCTTTCATTACCACCAGCGCATCTTTCTCGCCGGTCTCTTTCTGTGCCGCAACCAGACGATCTTTGTACTTCTTCGAGTCGCGGAACTTGAGCAGGTCTTTCGGTTCCAGCTCACTACCCAGCTCTGTCATCGAACCTTCATCCATCAGGCTATGCAGACGCTCGCGCGCGTGCATACGCATGTGGTGGTCGCACTTCGGGCAGACTTCAAGGTTGCGCTCCAGCTCGGCGCGGTACAGCACCTGACCACAGCTATCGCATTTGGTCCACACCCCTTCCGGGATGCTGGCTTTGCGCGAAGGCGTGGTAGTGCTTTTATTCAGTATGCGTTCAATCCAGCTCATTGATGACCTTTCTGTTTAATGCTGACCTGGTCCAGTCTTGTCGTTACTGCTGAAATCACCTTCAGCAGGCCGTAAATGTCGCTCATTAAACCACAACCCGTTCACGCTGTGGATAAAAATCTGGTAACAGGCTTACTGCGACTTGTGCTGACGCGCCTGGCGGCGGTGACGCCACACTTCAATCACGCCTGGCAGTACCGAGACAATGATGATGCCGACAATCAGCAACTTAAGGTTTTCCTGCACCACCGGCAGGTCACCAAACAGGTAACCGGCATAGGAGAATAGCAGGACCCACAGCAGCGCGCCTGTCACGTTAAAGAGCGCGAAGTGGCGATAAGACATGTGTCCCATTCCCGCCACAAAGGGGGCAAAGGTTCGCACGATTGGCACAAAGCGCGCAAGTATAATGGTTTTGCCGCCGTGGCGATCGTAAAAAGCGTGGGTTTTATCGAGGTAGCTGCGGCGGAAAATTTTCGAGTTCGGGTTACTGAACAGCTTCTCGCCAAACAGCCGGCCAATGGTGTAGTTAACCGCGTCGCCGAGGATCGCGGCAATCACCAGCAGCGTCACCATCAGGTGCACGTTGAGGTCGTTGCCCGGCAGCGCCGCCAGCGCACCGGCGACGAACAGCAGCGAATCACCCGGCAGGAACGGCGTAACCACCAGCCCGGTTTCACAGAACAGAATCAGGAACAAAATGGCGTAAATCCAGATGCCGTACTGCGCCACCAGCTCGGCCAGATGCACGTCAATGTGCAGAATGAAATCGACGATAAAGTGGATAAACTCCATAACAGCTAACTCCCTGACACTTTCCGATTAAAATGAATCCGCGAGGAACAACGGTCCCAGCGCAGGCTGAGGTAACGCAAACTGAGCAGGATAATCCACCGCCACCAGATACAGCCCTTCGGCTTTCGCCGTTGCCGCCGCCAGCGTGCGATCTTTCGCCGCCAGCAGCGTGGCCATCCACGTTTCCGGCTGATTGCCGCAGCCAATCTCCAGCAGACTGCCGACGATATTGCGCACCATGTGATGCACAAAGGCGTTGGCTTTGATATCGACAATCACGTACGGCCCCAGGCGCGTGACGTTGAGATGCATCACGTTGCGCCACGGCGTGCGCGACTGGCACTGCACCGCACGGAACGAGGTAAAATCGTTCTCACCCAGTAAAGCCTGAGCGGCGCGGTGCATTTTTTCCGCATCCAGCGGATGGTAAAAATGGGTAATGCCGTTGCCGAGAATCGCCGGGCGCAACCGCTGGTTGTAGATCACGTAGCGATAACGGCGCGCGGTGGCGCTGAAGCGCGCATGAAAGCTTTCCGGCACCGCTTTCACCCAGCGCACCGCAATATCGTCCGGCAGGTTGGCGTTCACGCCCAGCGTCCAGGCGCTGTCGGCACGCGAGGAGGTGGTCTCAAAATGCACCACCTGGCCGGTGCCGTGCACGCCCGCGTCGGTGCGTCCGGCGCAGAACACGCTCACCGGGTGATTGGCCACTTTCGCCAGCGCTTTTTCCAGCTTTTCCTGCACGCTGCGTACTTCATTCTGGCGCTGCCAGCCGTAGTAACGGCTGCCGTCATACTCAATGCCGAGCGCCAGCTTAAACGGGGTCGCGTCTTCCAGCATTAATACAGATACTCCTGCACCAGCTTCTCTGCGGTTTTCACCGCCATCAGCGCGCCGCCGAAGCGGATGTTGTCGGCCACCGACCAGAACTGCAGCAGCTCCGGGATACCGTAGTCGTTGCGCACGCTGCCAATGCTCAGTGCTTCACTGCCGGAGGCGTCGCTGACCGGCGTCGGGTAATCACCGTCGTCGCTCAGGCTGATATCGTCGGCGCGCGCCAGTTCGTCACGCGCTTCCTCCGCCGACAGCGGCCGCAGGTTTTCGATATAGACGATCTGCGCGTTGCCGTAGAACACCGGCGCCTGCACGCTGCTTACCGCAATCGGTAATCCTTCGTCCTGCAGCACTTTACGCACCTGATCGACCAGCCGGCGCTCGCTCGCCACGCTGCCGGCACTGTCCGCCTGCTGCGGCAGCAGGTTGAACGCCAGCTGGCGGCCAAAGTAGTGCTCATCGGCCGGTACGCCGTTCAGCAGCCGCGCGCTCTCACCGGCCAGGCCGTCTACCGCCGCTTTGCCGTGGCTGGAGACCGACACCAGGTTGGTCACCTGCAGACGGCCTAAACCGGCGGTATCCACCAGCGGTTTGATGGCGCTTAACAGCTGGCTCACCAGCGCATCGGCCACGGTAATGATGTTGCGATTGCGGTAATCCGCCAGCACCTGCGGATTGACATCCGGCACCACCAGCGGCACGTCCGGCTCCAGCGCGAACAGGTCGCTGCTGTCAATCACCAGGCAACCCTGGCTGGCGGCTTCTTCGGCATAACGCGCCGACGCCTCGCGACCGGCGGTAAAGAACGCCAGCTGCGCCTGCGACCAGTCAAATTCCGCCGCGTCCTGCACGCGCAGCGAGCGACCGTCAAAGCGCACGCTTTCGCCGGCGCTGTTTTCACTCGCCAGCAGATACAACTCACCAACCGGGAACTGGCGTTCCGCCAGCAGTTCCAGTACAGCGTTCCCTACTGCGCCTGTCGCGCCCAGTAGCGCAATATTCCAGCCGTCAGACATGTTGGTTTACTCCAGACAATGACATAAAAAAGAGAGGCGATGACATGCATCGCCCATTAATTCAGAAAAATCAGAGATTAGTGATTCGCCTGCAGCGTGGCGCTGAAGCCAAGCTGATTGAGCAGCGCCGCGCTCTCCGCCTCATCACAGATCACCTGCAGCGAAGACCACTCGCGGCGCTCGACATACTGCTTGCGCAGGCGATCAAATTCGCCCGGCTGCGCGGCCACTTTGCGCAGCGGCGCATCGTCGCGGCGCACATCATACACCAGATGCACCAGGCGTTTCAGCGTCGGCTGATCGAGCTTGCCGTGCAGCGTAAGGGTGCCAAACTCGGGGCGCGGCAGCAGCGTGTCCAGCGCCACCTGCTGCGGCTGACCAATAAATTCGCTCCAGGCCTCAAACACCTGAGTGGTGCCGCGCGCTTTCCCTTCAAGGGTATAACCGGCGATATGCGCGGTGGCGATATCGACCTTGTCCAGCAGATCGAGGTTGAGATCCGGCTCCGGTTCCCACACGTCCAGCACCACGCTGAGATCGTTACGCAGTTTCAGCACCTCCAGCAGCGCGGCGTTATCCACCACCGGGCCACGACAGGCATTGATCAGAATGGTGTTGGGGCGCAGCGCCATCAGCAGCGCGGCATCCGCCAGATGCCAGCTTTTGTAGCGGCCGTCTTTAAACAGCGGCGTGTGAAAGGTCAGGATATCGGCCTGTGCCACCAGCGCGTCGAGCGAGTGGAAATCTTCGTCATCGCCGCGATCGGCGCGCGGCGGATCGCACAGCAGGGTTTTTACTCCCCACGCGGCGAGGCGTTTAGCCAGCCGTCCGCCCACGTTACCGACGCCGACGATACCCACGGTGCGATCGCGCAGATCAAAGCCGTCGCGTTCGGCCAGCAGCAGCAGCGCGGAGAACACATATTCCACCACCGCAATCGCGTTACAGCCCGGCGCGGCCGAGAAGCCGATACCGGCCGCCGCCAGCGAGGCATCATCGACATGATCGGTGCCGGCAGTGGCGGTGCCGACAAACTTCACCGGCGTGCCGGCCAGCAGCGCGGCATCCACTTTGGTGACGGAGCGCACCATCAGCGCGCTGGCATCCTGCAGTTCGGCTGCCGGCAGCGGGCGGCCCGGCACTGCCACCACCTCTCCGGTGCGGCTGAACAGTTCACGGGCGTAGGGCATATTTTCATCGACGAGAATTTTCACGGCGGCGGTCCTGTCTGCTTGAAATAAACGGGGCATATCATGGCACAAAGCCGGGGATTAACCTAACCGACTGCGATAGCGATCCGGCGTGGTGCCGGCCTGCTGCTGAAACATCACGATCAGCGCGGAGGCGGAGCTGTAGCCCAGCTCGTGGGCGATGCCCTGCACGTTGCAGCCCTGCTCCAGCAGCGCGATTGCGCGCAGAAAACGTAAACGCTGGCGCCACTCGCTGAATGACATCTGCAGTTGCTGCTGACAGCGCCGCGCCAGCGTACGCTCAGTGGTAAACACGCGCTTCGCCCATTGTGCCAGCGTGGTGTTATCACCCGGGTTCTCTTCCAGCGCGCGCAGAATCGGCGCGAGGAATTTATCGTCGGACATCGGCAGATAGCTGGTGTTCACCGGCGCGAGACGCAGCCGATCAATCAGCACTTCGCACAGCCGCCAGTCGGCGTCGCTCTGCGGCTGCTCCAGCGCGCGGCGGGCAAAATCATTCATGATGGCGTGCACGATGGCGTCCACGCTCAGCAGGCAGGCTTTCTCCGGCATGCCGGCGCATAAATCCGCGGCAAGGTTGAAGGTGCGAAACTGCGCCTGACAGTGGTTGTAGCTGCTGTGGCGCTGGCCCGGCGGGATCCAGATCGGCATTTCGGCCGGCGTCAGCAGCCGCTCGCCCTCCACTTCCATCTCCAGCACGTGGCTGGTGACAAATATCGCCTGGCCCCAGTCGTGCTGGTGCGGCAGGTATTCGGTTTTGGCGTTGGTTTGCTCATAGCGCATGAAAAAACGCAGCAGCGGCGCGTCGCGCGGTGGCTGATACTCAACCTGAAGATTCATTCTGTCCGGTCACTAACGAATTTTGTCCGATTTTAACTATCTGCTTTAAACCGGTCAAACGTAAGCTAGTCGCGATTTACATTTGGAGCCGTACTATGAACTTATTGTTACCGCTGGTGGCGGTGCTGATCTGGTCGATCAACACCATCGTCAGCAAGCTGTCTGCCGGCAGCATCGATCCTGCTGCCATCTCTTTTTACCGCTGGCTGCTGGCGCTGCTGGTGCTTACGCCGTTCTGCCTGCCGGGCGTATGGCGCCATCGTCACACCATCAAAACCCAGCTGTGGCGCTTACTGGTGCTGGGCCTGCTCGGCATGGTGCTGTACCAGAGCCTCGCCTATTATGCGGCACACAGCGTTTCGGCGGTGATGATGGGGATTCTTGGCGCCACCATTCCGCTGCTGACCATCCTGCTCAGCCTGGTGGTACTGCGCCTTGCGCCGACGCGCGGCATTCTGATTGGCGGCCTGCTGTCGTTTGCCGGGCTGGTGTGGCTGGTGAGCGCCGGCAACCCGGCGCAGCTGCTCAGCCAGCGCCTCGGCAACGGCGAGCTGATGATGCTGGCGGCCTCAACCTCCTACGCGCTGTACGGCGTACTGACGAAGCGCAGGGCAATCCCGCTGCCGACGTGGCAAAGCCTGTACGTGCAAATCTTCTTCGGCGTGCTGTTGCTGCTGCCCGGCTTCTGGCACGCGCCGGAGGTAGCGCTGAACGCCGACAATATTCCGCTGGTGCTGTTCGCCGGGCTGTTTGCCTCGATTGTGGCGCCGTTCCTGTGGATCCTTGGCGTGCAGCGCCTCGGCGCCAGCACCACCAGTATTTTCATGAACGTGGTGCCGGTGTTTACCGCCCTCATTGCCGTGCTGTTCCTGCACGAACAGTTGCATGCTTACCACTGGATTGGCGGCGGTCTGACGCTGGTCGGGGTGATTCTGGCGCAGCGGCTGAAAACTCCGCTGCGTAAAGCGCGCGTGATGGCTCCGCCGATCAGCGAAAGCTAACCGTCACCCGCAGTCCGCCCAGCAGCGGGCTGCGGTCCAGCTGCAGCTGCGCGCCGTGCCAGGCGCAGATATCCTGCACCAGCGCCAGTCCAATGCCCGCGCCGGGCTGGCTGGCGTGATCGAGCCGGCCAAACGGCTGCAGCGCCTGCCGCTGCTGATCCGCCGCGATGCCCGGCCCGCTGTCTTCAATTTCCAGCACCTTTTGCCGCAGCCGCGCGGTCACCGTGCCGCCGTGCGGCGTGTATTTGATGGCGTTATCCAGCAGGTTGGCGCACAGCTCGGCCAGCAGCAGCGCATCGCCCTGCACCTGGCTCGCCGCCTGCTCTTCAAAGCCCAGATCGATCTGTTTACGCCGCGCCGCCGCATAACCGCTAAAACAGGCCTGCTGCACGATGTCGCTGAGATTGACCTCACTGAAAGGCTTGTCTTCGCCGTGACGCGCCTTGATTTGCGCCAGCTGTAGCAGGCGATCGGTGAGCTGAACGGTGTCGTCCAGCGTGTGGCGCATGCCCTGCAGGCTTTCGCGCCACTGCTGCGGGTCGTCGCTGCTGAGCGCGACGCCAACCTGGGTTTTCAGGATGGTGAGCGGCGTGCGCAGCTGGTGCGACACATCGGCGCTAAAGCGTTCCTGCCGCGCCAGAAGCCCACGCAGCCGCTCCAGATGGCGGTTGAAGGCGACGATCAGCGGCTGCAGTTCGGACCACGGCAGCAGCGACGGCAGCGGCGTCAGTTCGCCCGGCGCGCGGCGCAGCATCATGTGCGATAGCCGGCGCAGCGGGCGCAGCACTTTCCGCAGCAGCAGCCCGGCCAGCAGCAACGTGATCAGCACCAGAAAACTCTGGCTGATCAGCGCGGTGCGCAGCAGACTGTCGGCAAAGGCGTGGCGTGAGTTAAGCGTTTCCGCCACCAGCACCAGCGCCATGCCCTGCACGCCTTCCTCGTTCACCGGCTGCCACAGCGCGGCCACGCGAATCGGCTGCTTGCGGTAGTGCGCATCGTAGAAATGCACCAGCGCCGGATAGACATCGGACAGCGGCGCATTACCCGGCACCAGCGGTAAATCGGGATAGCCGGACAGCGTGTGCCCTTCAGGCGAAATCACCTGGTAGAACAGCTGGTCGTTCATGTTGCGCTCAAAGCTGTCCAGCACCACCCACGGCACATCCACCTCCAGGCGTTGATGACGCACCACCAGCCGCTCGGCCACGGTGCGCGCCGAGGCCAGCAGCGAGCGATCGTAAGCCTGATTCGCCGCCTGCAGCGCGCTCTGATAGTGGGTGTAGACCGACAATCCCCACAGCAGCAGCAGCGGCGCGCCCAGCCACGCCAGCAGTTCACCGCGCAGCGAGTGGATCAGTCGCACGGCTGGCACTCCAGGCTGTAGCCGAGGCCGCGCAGTGTGACGATCGCCACGTCGCTGCCCGCCAGCTTTTTACGCACCCGATGCACATACAGCTCAATGCTCTCCGGGCTGGCCTCATCCGCCAGCGTGAACGTCTGCTCGTACAGATGCTGGCGCGACACCGGCCGACCCGGACGCTGCATCAGCGTCGACAGCACGCTGGCCTCGCGCGGCGTCAGCGGCAGCGGCTTGTGATTCAGCAGGAAATAGCCTTCCGCATCGCGCTCCAGCTGGCCGAGGCTTTGCGTCTGCGTGGCCTGCCCATGACTGCGGCGCAGCAGCGCGCGCAGCCGCGCGTCCAGCTCGTCCAGCTCAAACGGCTTGGTGAGGTAATCATCGGCGCCCGCATTCAGCCCTTGTACGCGCTGTTGCAGCGCGCTCTGTGCGGTGAGCAGCAGCACCGGCACGCGTTGCCCGCGCTTGCGCAGGCGCGCCAGCACCGCAAGGCCATCGAGCCGCGGCAGCGACACATCCAGCACCACCAGCGCATAGTCTTCGCTTTGCAGCACATGATCCGCCGCCACGCCGTCGGCCACCCAGTCCACGGCGAAACCTTTTTGCGTCAGCGCTTTCTGCAGCCAGTTGGCCAGCTCGACGGTATCTTCCACCAGTAAGAGACGCATATCACATCCTGTTAGTTTTGCCGATGGCTGAAAGGTAAATGAAAGGTTGCTGTTTTAACAATTCAGCAACCCCGAATGTTCGGTGGCAATCACACTCTGGAAGAAACAATGGAGCGACAGATGAAAAAAACAATGCGCACCGCCTTCGCCATGACCCTGCTGGCTTTTTCTCTTTCTGCAGCACAGGCTGCGGCACCCGAGCGGACCGAATGTATCGCCCCGGCCAAACCCGGCGGCGGTTTTGATCTGACCTGTAAACTGATCCAGGTTTCCCTGCAGGAAACCGGGCAGATCACCACGCCGATGCGCGTCACCTACATGCCGGGCGGCGTCGGTGCCGTGGCATATAACGCCATCATTGCGCAGCGGCCCGCCGAAGCAGGCACGCTGGTGGCCTTCTCCGGCGGGTCGCTGCTGAACCTGTCACAGGGCAAGTTTGGTCGTTACTCAGTGGATGACGTGAAGTGGCTGGCGGCCATTGGTACGGACTACGGCATGGTCGCCGTGCGCGCTGACGCGCCGTGGAAAACGCTGGGCGAACTGCTGGAGGCGATGAAACAGGATCCGACCAAAGTGGTGGTCGGCGCCGGCGCGTCGATCGGCAGCCAGGACTGGATGAAAACCGCGCTGCTGGCACGGGAAGCCGGTATCGATCCGCGCAAAATGCGCTATGTGGCGTTTGAAGGCGGCGGCGAACCGGTTACCGCGCTGCTCGGCAACCACATCCAGGTGGTATCAGGCGACATGAGTGAAATGGTGCCGCACCTGCAGGGTGGCAAGATGCGCGTGCTGGCGGTAATGAGCGATAAACGTCTGCCGGGCGAACTGGCTGACATCCCGACCGCCAAAGAGCAGGGCTTCAACGTCGAGTGGCCGATCATTCGCGGCTATTACCTCGGCCCCAAAGTCAGCGATGCCGATTATCAGTGGTGGGAACAGACGTTTAAAAAACTGGTGACCACCAAAGAGTTTCAGCAGCAGCGCGATCTGCGCGGCCTGTTTGAGTTCAACCTGTTCGGTAGCGAGCTGGACGCCTACGTCAAGAAACAGGTGGCAGATTACCGTGAACAGGCGAAATCGTTCGGCCTGGCGAAATAACGGAGGCACAGATGAGCGATCGTATCTTTGCGGCGGTGTGGCTGGTGCTCTGCATCGTCGGGATGGTTATCGCCTGGCAGATTCAAAGCGAGTACAGCTACGAGCCGGTTGGCCCGCGTCCTTTCCCGCTGCTGCTGCTCGGTCTGATGGCGATCTGCGCGGTGATGATGCTGCTGCGCAAGCCGGACGCCGTACAGTGGCCGGTGGCGGCAACGCTGAAAAAGCTGCTGGCGCTGTGCGTAATGCTGATGGTGTACGGCTGGCTGTTTGAGAAGCTGGGTTTTGCCCTGTGTACCACGCTGCTGACCTTCGGCATCGGCATGCTGTTTGGCGCACGCTGGTGGGCAGCCGTCCTCTCCGGTGTGGTAATGGGTGTGGCGCTGTTTTACGCCTTCGATCGTCTGCTGGACGTTACGCTGCCGGTCGGCAGCTGGTTCAGTTAACAGGAGTCAATTATGGATACCTGGTCTTTTCTGATGCAGGGTTTCGCCGTCGCCATGACGCCGGAAAACCTGATGATCGCCCTGATTGGCTGCTTTATCGGCACCATCGTCGGCCTGCTGCCGGGGCTTGGCCCGATTAACGGCGTCGCGATCCTGATGCCGCTGGCGTTTGCGCTGCACTTACCGGCGGAATCCGCGCTGATCCTGCTGGCAACGGTGTACATCGGCTGCGAATATGGCGGGCGCATCTCGTCGATTCTGCTTAACGTGCCGGGGGATGCCGGCGCGATCATGACCGCGCTGGATGGCTATCCGATGGCGCAGCAGGGCAAAGCCGGCGTGGCGCTGTCGATCTCGGCGGTCAGCTCATTCATCGGCTCAACCATCGCCATCATCGGCATCATT
>NZ_SDFT01000059.1:0-6225 GCF_004916815.1 Pantoea sp. R102 | reverse complement strand
AGCGCCTGCAGTTGCTGCAGCGCGACATCGCAGCGAATAACCATGCCGACCAGTCCGATCGCCAGCGTCTGCAAATGGCCTTTGGCATTGCTGCACTGCTGATGCTCGCGCTGCTGCTGTTCTGTGACCGTTTTCTGGTCACGCATCTGGTACGGCCGCTGGGGGCGCTGCGGGAACATTTCCGCGGCATCGCCGCTGGCGATCTTACGCGGGAACCGCAGGATTTTGGCCGCAACTGTGTGGGTCAGCTGATTCCGCTGGTCAGGCTGATGCAGCAGAGCCTGCTGACCACGGTGCGCGCCGTGCATGACAACACCGACGTGCTGCGCAAGGAGTCTGCGGATATCGCCAGCGGCAACGCCGATCTGTCCGACCGCACCACCCGCCAGGCGGCTGCGCTCGAGCAGACTTCCGCCAGCATGGAGCAGCTTAGCGCCACCGTAGAGAAAAATGCCCACAGCGCGGGCGAAGCGCGCGAGCTGGCTGAGGATGCGGCGCGCACCACGCGCGACGGCGAAGCGCTGGTGAAAAGCGTGTCAGCGATGATGGCAGACATTGCCGCCGAGGCCGATAAAATCCGCCAGTTCACCGCCACGGTTAACAGCATCGCGTTTCAGACCAATATTCTGGCACTGAACGCGGCTGTTGAAGCCGCCCGCGCCGGTGAGCAGGGACGCGGCTTTGCCGTGGTGGCAGCTGAAGTGCGCACGCTGGCACAACGCAGCGCCAGCGCCGCGAAGGAGATCGAAGGGCTGATTAATGGCACCGTGACGCGCGTTGGCGAGGGAGCGCAGACCGCGCAGCGCGCCGGTGCCATCATGGACAGCGCCACGCAGAGCGTTTCCGCCGTTACGTCGCTGATTGGCCAGATTGCGCTGGCGTCAGACGAACAGAGCAAAGGCATTGCCCAGGTTACGCTGGCCGTGACCGATCTGGATCGCGTTACCCAGCAGAATGCCGCCCTGGTGAAAGAGATCGCCGCCTCGGCCGGCAGCCTGAATGGCCGTACCGGAACGCTGGCTGCGGTGATCAGTCATTTTAACTTTTCTGACAGGCCGCAGCACAGCGCGCTGCTGGCCGGTCAGCGCCCCGTTTCAGCCATTGACAGCTTCGCGACAGAAAAGCTTGCCGTCTCTGACCCGGCATAGTTCGCAGCCGATAACCATACCGCCAGGGACAGGCCACAGAAAGAGAAGAACTTATGAGCCATCAATCATTGCAGCACATCGTTCCGGTTCAGACTGATGTGCGTGACTTACGCATCGCCACGGGCATGACCCAACTGCACGCGGCTGAACGCTTCGACCTTAGCCTGCGGGTCTGGCAGATGAAGGAGTCCGCAGCAAAACCGTCGCCGCTCAGTCAGGGAGAATATGAGTTTTTGCTGCTGCTGGCAGGAAAACATCCCTATTTTAGTCTGACGGCCAGAGCCCGCTAATGCCGTGCGCGCTGGCCGTTGCGTCAGCGCCACCGGCGATAACCGGGGATCCGCTTCCTCCACCCGGCGTGATTAATGCGTCAAATCTCTTTAGCGCTGACGCCCGGGGCACGACTCACCTGTGCTGTCTGCTGATAAAAGGCGTCGAGACGGGCGCGAAAGCGCGCCGGATCGTGCTGGTCTTTAATTCTTTGCAGCGCCCGCGCCGAGCGGGTGCTGATCGCCTCGCGCTGCGCCATTATCTGTGTGATGATCTGTTTGAGCTGCGCAATAATCCTGGCCCTGATCGCCAGTTTCTCCTGCGCTGAAGCGATGGTGATTTCAAACATATCATTCAGCGGACAATCAATAAGCCAGCCGGCCGAAGCCGGGTTTATTTCCGGCAGTGCGCGCACATTAGTGGTAATGACCGGACAGCCGCACGCCTGCATTTCCAGCACTGAAAAGCCGTAGGTATCCTGCCAGGTCGGTAATAATCCCACATCGGTCTGTTCGAGCATTTTCATCAGCCGATCATTTTGCAAAAATGTTTCATGCCTGAAGATTGCCTGCTGATTAATCAGGTCTTCAATCCGCTGATGAAATTGCGCGTCATCCTGCTGCGCGCCGTGCGCGATATTATAGCGATGCTTCAGGTTGCCCGTTAAATTCACCTGCACGCTGTCGGGGTGAATGATGCCTTCTGCCAGCAGCTCGCTAAACGCCAGCACCACTTCCGCCCCACCTTTACGATAAAACTCATTGCCGACAAAGCTGAACGTCAGCTTCGCCTGATTCACCGGCCTGACCCGATCACAGATAATTGCCTGCGGCGGATGCAGGGTGTGTAGTTTGGGCAAAATGGCTGCAGCCTGCTGCGGAAACGCCTGTAACAGCTTGATTTGAATCTTTTTCGTTGCATCGGAAATGGCCAGCAGCGCCGTACACTGCGGTGCCGCGATCAGTTTGAGTTGTTTCTGCAATTGTGGATTATGCAGTTTGGCCATGCCCGGCACCGGCAGCACGCGCGGAATTTCGGTTTCAAATGTCGCCATCCAGCGTTTTTTTGTGCAGGCCACTTCATTAAAAAGATGGATGATTTGTGCATCGTCCGGCACCGAGAACGGTAGCGGCGCGAAAATAAACAACTTATTGGCTTTGCGGATTTTCTGCCTGACGGCGTTACGATAAAACCAGATATTTTTATATTTCAGATTGAGATAATAGTGTGAATCGTTGACGATGATATTTCTCTTTTCCGGATAACCTTTCCCATTTACGATTATTTTCATACGTGCCCCGGCACAGGTAAAATCAGCATAGCTGGCAGTATATTCCTCGCCAGTCACAAATCCAGCGAGCAAGTAAACCCGCGCTAAACAATAAGAAAATACACATTTTGTGACAGGCAATAACATCAGCCAGCCTGAATAAAATACAGGCGCGGCCGGTAAAGAATATTAATCAATACAAAATTCGCGGAATTCAGAAAAATGGCTAACGCGTTGATTTTCATTTAACGCTGGCCATATTATGACAGTTTCGTGTCAATATTTGATGCTAAAGCTTAATCTTTATTTTCTGCTGGCCCGCAATGCATAAGCAGAACGATGATCACAGGCCGACTGACAATCGGTAAGCAGCGGTAACAGAAACGTGGCGAATAATGACCTGACGCCGGGCGGGCGACAGGCTTAGCGGCCCTGCACCAGCTGCGGCGGCACGATTAACGTCTGCACATCGGCCTGTGGCTGCGCCAGGCGCTGTAATATGCGTTCTGCCGCGCGCCGCCCGACGATGCGCGCTTCACTGCTGACAAACGTCAATGCCGGATCGTTCAGCTCAGGCTGCGGATCGTCGTTGAAGCCGACCAGCGCCAGCTGCTGGGTGTAGTAACTGTCCACGGCATCTTCCCCGAGGGTGCGGCCGCTGCGCAGCGCGCCGAAATAGCAGCCGAGCGTGGTGCTGGCATTATGCGCCAGGATAGCGGTAATACGCGGATGCTGATGCAGCAGCGCCTGCGTCAGCGCGGAGACACTCTGCTGGCGATCGTCACATTCAATAATCCAGTCCGGGCGAAACGGCAAACCGTACTGCAGCAGCGTGGCGCAATAGCCGCCGATACGTTCGGCGCGCGTCAGTGAGGACCCCAGACCGCCGACCCAGGCAATGCGCTGATGTCCCTGTTTGATCAGATACTCGGTGGCCATCCGCGCCGCCTGGCTGTTATCCGGACGCAGCGAATCGACTTTTTCCAGACTGCTGGCGCGCGCGGCGCAGATCAGCGCAATATTTTGCTCCTGCGCCTGCAGCCGCAGCGATTCCGCCTGCGCCACCGCGCCGCCCAGCACAATGCCATCGGCGCCCTGCGCCGCCAGCGAATCAAAACAGCGCTGCAGATGCTGGCCATGCTGACCACTCTGCGTCAGCACCAGCACTTTGCCCTGCTGCTCCAGCACCTCGCTCAGTCCCGCCGTCATTGCCGCATAAAAGGGCTGGCTGAGATCGCGCACGATCAGGCCAATCACCCCGCTCTCACCGCCGCGCAGCATGGAGGCCGAGCGGTTACGCACATAGCCGAGTTGCTCAATCGCCTGATTCACCCGCGCGGCGGTGGCAGGTGAAATCCGCCCTTTGCCGGACAGCACCAGCGATACCGTGCTGACCGATACGCCAGCGGCCTGCGCGACATCATGGATGGTGATTTTCTGCTGAGACATAGTGTGAAGCTATTCGTTGCCGGAAAATTTAAAGAGGTAAAACGTTACACTGATTAGCATAAAAATAAAGCCTGATGCTCGTCACGCTTTGTGATTATCACCACAAAAAGCCGTGATAAAACGTTTTATCATCCCCCACCACTTTACCCGCTTGTTACTTTTTAGCCAGGAGAGACTATGCCTCACAGCCAACCCAAAATGTCGCTCTGGGAATTTTTCCAGAGCCTGGGGAAAACCTTCATGCTACCCGTGGCGCTGCTGTCGTTTTGCGGCATCATGCTAGGGATCGGCAGTTCACTCAGCAGCCATGATGTGCTGACGCTGATTCCACTGTTCGACCAGCCATTCCTGCAATACCTGTTTATCTGGATGGCGAAAATCGGCTCCTTTGCCTTTAGCTATTTGCCGGTGATGTTTGCCATCGCCATCCCGCTGGGCATGGCGCGGGAAAACAAAGGCGTAGCGGCGTTTGCCGGCTTCGTCGGCTTTGCGGTGCTCAATCTCAGCGTTAACTTCTGGCTGAACATCAACGGGATTCTGCCGACTACCGATGCGGCAGTGCTGAAAGCCAATAACGTGCAGAACATTCTCGGCATTCAGTCCATCGACACCGGTATTCTCGGCGCGGTGATTGTCGGCATTGTGGTGTTCTGGCTGCACGAGCGTTTTCACAATATTCGCCTGCCGGATGCGCTGGCATTCTTCGGCGGCACGCGCTTTGTGCCGATTATCACCACCGTGGTGATGGGCCTGCTGGGGCTGGTGGTACCGCTAATCTGGCCATTCTTTGCGCGCGCGATCACCGGTCTTGGCTGGATGATCAACAGCGCGGGCGAATTCGGCCCGATGATCTTCGGCACCGGAGAACGTCTGCTGCTGCCGTTTGGCCTGCAGCATATTCTGGTAGCGATTATTCGCTTTACCGATGCCGGTGGCACCATGGAGGTGTGTGGTCACAGCGTCAGCGGCGCGCTGACCATCTTCCAGGCGCAGCTGGCGTGTCCGGAAACTCACGGCTTCGCGGAAAGCGCTACCCGCTTCCTGTCGCAGGGTAAAATGCCGGCATTCCTTGGCGGCCTGCCGGGGGCAGCGCTGGCGATTTACCACTGCGCGCGCCCGGAAAACCGTCACAAAATTAAAGGCCTGCTGATTTCGGGCGTGGTTGCCTGCGTAGTCGGCGGCACCACCGAACCGATCGAATTCCTGTTCCTGTTTGTCGCACCGGTACTGTATCTGATCCACGCACTGCTGACCGGTCTCGGCTTCACCGTGATGGCAATGCTTGGCGTGACCATCGGTAATACCGACGGTAACGTGATCGACTTCTTCGTGTTTGGCGTGCTGCACGGCCTTTCTACCAAATGGTACTGGGTGCCGGTGATTGCCGCCGTATGGTTTGTGGGTTACTACGCCATCTTCCGTTTCGCCATCACCCGCTTCAACATCAAAACACCAGGCCGCGAAGCAGAAACCAGCCGCGTTGAGCAGCAGGTCAGCCGCGCCGGTGTCGGCAAATCCGGCTACAACACGCCAGCGATTCTCGCGGCGCTGGGTGGCGTTGACAACATCACCTCGCTGGATAACTGCCTGACGCGCCTGCGCCTGTCGGTGGCCGACATGAGCAAGGTCGACGATGCCGCGCTGAAAGCCAACGGCGCCATCGGCGTGGTGCACCTCAATCAGACCAATCTGCAGGTAGTCATTGGCCCGCAGGTGCAGTCGGTCAAAGATGAAATGGCCCATCTGATGAGCGCGACGGTGTAAACATGCAGGCGTTTAATTTTGATCGGGTAGTGGATCGCCACGGCAGCTGGTGCACGCAGTGGGACTTTGTCGCCGACCGCTTTGGCGTGCCAGATCTGCTGCCCTTCACCATCTCGGACATGGATTTCGCCACCGCTCCCTGCATCATTGACGCGCTGCAGCAGCGGCTCAATCACGGCGTGCTGGGCTACAGCCGCTGGCAGCACGAGGATTTCCTTTCCGCCCTGCAGCACTGGATGCGCAGCCGCTTTGCCAGCGAGATCGCGGCAGAGTCGCTGGTGTATGGCCCGTCGGTGATTTATATGGTGGCGCAGCTGCTGCGCC
>NZ_SDFT01000058.1:0-18706 GCF_004916815.1 Pantoea sp. R102 | reverse complement strand
CGCTGATGCCGCTGCTGGGTCTGGGCGGTAACACGCTGAAGGGCACTGCCCTGCCCGCCCTGCCGTGGTGGAACGCGGTGGCAATTAACGATGTGCCGGCACAAAGCGACTTCTACTCAGCCGCCAGCGGTAAGTTGCTGCGCGATCTGGTGCGTGATGCCGAACAGGGCGATAAAGTCGCGCATCTGCTGCTCCACGTTGTGAAACACGCCGTGACAGCCGCCCCACATGCCGGCCAGTAACAGCTCGGTGTGCGAGTAATAATCGCGCATGTGGTGGAACCAGAATGGCGAAGCCAGCCAGGCATCGACGGCCGCCACTTCGCGCTCTGACAGCAGCGAATCCGCATCCCGCACGATGTAGCGTTTTACGCTGGCATCGTCCATCACCAGAAAACGCCACAGCGTAGGGAAAATGGTTTTCTCCTGCGACATATCCACCAGCTGGGTGTTTGGCTGGGTCAGGCGCTGCCACACGTGCTGCGGTACGCTATCGTCGAGATAGATGCGACACATCCAGTCCGGATAGAGCTCGCGCGCCACCTCAACGTTTTTAATCAGGGTTTCGCAGTAGCGCGGCTGACCGCCGTACAGGCTGAAGGAGATGATATTTTCTGCCGGATTGCTGCGGTTAATCGGCGCAGGCGCCGGTGCGGGAAAAGTCGCTTTCGCGCCCTGACTGAAACGCATGTCGGATTGGGTGAGCGATTCGAGGCCATAACGCGCCACTTCATCTGTCTTACCCAGCCAGCCACACACTTCCGTCAGGCCATCCAGCCAGGTTTCCGACGCCTGCGCGCGCTGCGCCGCCGGTGCCTGATAGATTTTCTGGTAAATCTTGTAGGATTTTTTATGTTCGCCGACGCGCATCAGCGTCAGCGCGTAGTCGCTGAGCACCTGCATCTGGTTAGGCATGACGCGCAGCACTTCTTCGCAGCACTGGCGCGCCAGAGGATAATCTGACGCGGCCATTGCCTGACGAAACCGCGCGGCGGCACTCTCAACGCGGGCCTGCATTGCAGCAGGGCGGCTGGTAAAACCCGGACGTGGGACAGAGATCGTTTTGCGCATAGGAAATTTCTCAGAATCGGCTGAAATTGCGCGCATTCTAATCAGGCAATTGCTGAGCTCCCTATAAGCCTGGTCTCGAAATCATTCCCTGACTGGCGCGCTAAAGTAAGCGACGCGCGGCATCCACCACAATTTTCACCGCATCGCTTTCTGTCTGCTTCATGGTGGCCGCATCCGGGATCTCTTTTTGCGTGCGATTCACGATGACGCCAGCCACCATGCCGGCACGCAGTCCCTGACTGGCGCACATGGTTAACAGTGTAGCGGATTCCATTTCATAGTTAAGTACGCCCATTTGCTGCCACTCTTTCATCGAGCCCTGGAAGCGGCTCACCACGCGTCCCGAGAAGGTGTCGTAGCGCTCCTGGCCAGGATAGAAGGTGTCTGACGAGGCGGTGACACCAATATGCGTGGTCGCACCGCAGGCTTCTGCCGCGGCCACCAGCGCGGTGGTGCAGGCGAAATCAGCCACCGCCGGGAATTCCATCGGCGCAAAGTGCAGGCTGGCACCGTCCAGACGGACCGAGGCGGTGGTCACCAGCACATCACCCACGTTGATGTGTGGCTGAATCGCGCCGGTGGTACCCACACGCAGGAAGGTACGCACGCCCAGCTGCGCCAGCTCTTCAACGGCGATAGAGGTGGACGGACCGCCAATACCGGTGGAACAGACAACCACCGGTTTGCCATCAATCTCCGCCAGCCAGGTGGTGAATTCACGATGCGACGCGAGGTGCTGTGGATTCTCCATCAGCGCTGCGATTTTCTTCACGCGCTCCGGATCGCCAGGAACAATCGCCAGCGTGGCTCCTTTCAAATCGGCTTTGGTGATGCCAAGGTGGAAAACGTCAGACTGGGCCATATCAGACTCCTGGAAGATAAGGGGGAATAAGCGCGCCACTTTACGACAGCGGCCCGGATAAATATGTGATTGAATTCACTATCAATAATGAAAGTTACATTGAACTAAAAATATTGTGTGACTCTAATCACATATTAGCGGTCTGCTGCGCTGAATTGCTACAAGCGGTGCTGTGTAACCGTAAAAGGCAGTGTTAATAGAGAAGCAGATCAGGTTAACCATCCCTCGTACCCTACGCCAGCCTTGCCGTAAGGCCAGGCTATAGTTACGTGATTGCGCACTTGCTAGCACGGAGAGAACCATGAAAACCGAAGACAATATGGCACAAAAATCCGCCACCGACGGCTTTGCGCCAGCGGTGCAGCCCACCGCAGCCAGCACCATCATTACCGCCAGCGATGCCATTCACGCGGGCGAGACGTCCGTGCCGAGCCAGGGTGAGAACCTGCCGGCTTATTATGCTCGTCCGCAACAGTTTAGCGGCACGCTGCCGGTCGTGCTGGTGGTGCAGGAAATTTTCGGCGTGCACGAGCACATCCGCGATCTGTGCCGCCGTCTGGCACTGGAAGGCTATCTCGCCGTGGCGCCGGAGCTCTATTTCCGCGAAGGCGATCCCAACGATTACCACGATATCCCCACCCTGTTCAAAGAGCTGGTGAGCAAAGTGCCGGATTCGCAGGTACTGTCGGATCTCGACCACGTGGCCAACTGGGCGGCGCGCCACGGCGGCGATATCCGTCGTCTGGCGATCACCGGTTTCTGCTGGGGCGGTCGCATCAGCTGGCTGTTTGCCGCCCATAATCCGCAGGTGCGCGCCGCCGCCGCCTGGTACGGTCGCCTGGAGGGCGAGAAAACGCTGAAGCAGCAGAAACATCCTATTGATATTGCAGTGGATTTGAATGCACCGGTGCTGGGCCTGTATGGCGGCCAGGATGAAAGCATTCCACTGGAAAGTATCGATAAGATGCGCCAGGCCCTGCACGCGGCTAATGCCAAAGCCGAGATTGTGGTGTATCCGGAAGCTGGCCATGCCTTTAACGCCGACTATCGTCCGAGCTACCACGCCGATTCCGCACAGGATGGCTGGCAGCGCATGCTGGCGTGGTTTAAGCAGTATGGCGTCGCGCCAAACGCGGAATAAAAAAAGGGGCGCCAGCGCGCCCCAACTCAACAACACAACGTATTATCCTGCCATCAAACGGTTTCGGCGCGCAGCTTCTGCGCCGCTTTCACCATGTTGGCCAGCGCCTGACGCGTTTCACTCCAGCCGCGCGTTTTCAGGCCACAGTCCGGGTTCACCCACAGGCGCTGCTGCGGAATACTCTGCGCCGCTTTGCGCAGCAGATCTTCCATCCACTCCACGCTCGGTACGTTGGGTGAGTGGATGTCATACACGCCCGGCCCGATTTCATTGGGATATTCAAACGCTTTAAACGCATCCAGCAGATCCATATCAGAACGTGAGGTTTCGATAGTGATCACGTCGGCGTCCAGCGCGGCAATCGAATCCATGATGTCGTTGAACTCGCAATAACACATGTGGGTGTGAATCTGCGTCTCGTCCTGCGCCACCGCGGCGTTAAGGCGGAACGCGTCCACCGCCCAGCGCAGATAGGCTGCCCAGTCAGACTGATGCAGCGGCAAGCCTTCACGCAGCGCCGGTTCGTCAATCTGAATGATGCCGATACCGGCTTTTTCCAGGTCCTGCACTTCGTCGCGCAGCGCCAGCGCAATCTGTTTAGCGATGGTTTCGCGCGTCACGTCTTCCCGCGGGAACGACCAGCACAGGATGGTGACCGGTCCGGTCAGCATGCCCTTCACCGGTTTGTCGGTCAGCGACTGCGCATACTTTGCCCACTCGACGGTAATCGGCTGCGGGCGGCTGACGTCCCCGATGATCACCGGCGGCTTAACACAGCGCGAGCCGTAGCTCTGAACCCAGCCGTTCTGGGTGAAAACAAAGCCGTCGAGGTTTTCGCCGAAGTACTCCACCATGTCGTTACGCTCGGCTTCGCCATGCACCAGCACGTCGAGCCCCAGACGCTCCTGCTCCGCAATCGCCTGCCGGATGTGTTCCGCGATACCGGTGCGGTAGTGGCCGCCGTCAATGTTGCCTTTTTTGAAGTCGAGGCGCAGGCCGCGAATCTCGGTGGTCTGCGGGAAAGAACCGATGGTGGTGGTGGGCCACGCCGGCAGGTTAAAGCGCTGACGCTGCGCCTGAGTACGCACGGTGTAGCTGCTGTTGCGCTCAGTGTCTCTGGCCTGGATTTGCGCCAGACGCTGCGCCACGGCGGGGTTGTGCACGCGAGCAGAGTTTGCCCGGGCGCGAATCGGCGCGCTCCAGGCGTGCAGCGCAGCGGCATCGTGCTGGTTCAGCGCCTGACTCAGCAGCGACAGCTCCGTGCACTTCTGTAACGCAAAGGCGAACCAGCTTTTTATCTCGTCGTCGAGGCGGGTTTCCACGCTCAGGTCAATGGGGCTGTGCAGCAGTGAGCAGGAGGAACCGATCCACAGCTGCTGACGCTGGCCGGTCAGCGGCTGCAGGCGCTCAAACCAGCGGGTGAGATCGGCGCGCCAGACGTTACGGCCATTGATCACCCCCAGCGATAGCAGCCAGTCCGCCGGGATCTGCTGGTTGAGTTGCTCAAGGTCGTCTTTGCCGTGCACCAGGTCCACGTGCAGGCCCTGCACCGGCAGCGTTTTGATGACATCAAGATTCTGACCAATGCTGTCAAAGTAGGTGGTCAGCAGCAGTTTCACTTCGCCCTGTAGCGCGTCGTACGCCGGTTTAAACGCCTCGCGCCACGCCTGCGGCAGTTCCAGCGCCAGCGCCGGCTCATCAATCTGCACCCATTCGATGCCGCGCTGACGCAGTTCAGCCAGCACCTGACGGTACACCGGCAGAATGGCCTGCAGCAGCGACAGGCGGTCAAAGGCGTCACCTTTCACCTTACCCAGCCACAAATAGGTCACCGGCCCCAGCAGCACCGGTTTGATGGTGTGGCCGAGCGCCAGCGCTTCATCCACCTCGTCCAGCAGTTGCGTCCAGCTGAGACGGAACTGCTGACCCTGGGTAAATTCCGGCACGATATAGTGATAGTTGGTGTTAAACCATTTGGTCATCTCTGCCGCCGCCGCAGGCTCACCGCTGGGCGCACGACCGCGGCCGATGCGGAACAGGGTGTCGAGGTCAATCGAGCCGTCTTTATTCTGGTGCCGTGCCGGTACGTTACCGAGCAGCAGGCTGGTGGTCAGTACGTGATCGTACCAGGCAAAATCGCCGACCGGCAGCAGATCAACACCGGCGTCTTTCTGCTGCTGCCAGTGACGGGCGCGCAGTTCACGACCCACCGCCAGCAGTTCGTCCTGTGAGCTGTTCCCGGCCCAGTAGCTTTCCTGCGCTTTTTTCAGTTCGCGGCGCAGTCCGACGCGAGGGAAACCGAGAGTATGGTTCAGAATGGTCATGTGAGATTCTCCAGAAATTATTCGCTGTGCGACAGTCGCAGCAACCGATTTACATTCATCCAGCGGGCAATCCTGCCGTGCGCTGAGCGTGTTAGCTGGACAAAGGTAAAGTGGCCGTCGCGTCTGACTGAGATGTTTAGCCGTCCAGATGTTTACACCGCTATAATCTGCGGGTACTGTATGTGTCTCAAGCGCAATTTGTTCAATCTCGATGTGAAGGACTCTCATGATCGAACTCAAACACCTGCGGACGCTGCAGGCGTTACGGCACACCGGCTCGCTGGCTGCCGCCGCCGCCCAGCTTCATCAGACGCAATCGGCGTTGTCTCACCAGTTCAGCGACCTGGAACAGCGGCTGGGCTTTCGGCTGTTCGTGCGTAAGAGCCAGCCGCTCCGTTTTACGCCGCAGGGAGAGATTCTGTTGCAGCTGGCGGAGCAGATTCTGCCGCAGATCCAGCAGGCGCTGCAGGCCTGTCATGAGCCGCATCAGACCACGTTGCGCATCGCTATCGAATGCCACAGCTGCATCCAGTGGCTGACGCCGGCCCTGAACAATTTCCGTCAGAGCTGGCCGCAGGTAGTGATGGACTTCAAATCCGGCGTGACCTTTGATCCGCAGCCGGCGCTGCAGCAGGGCGAACTGGACGTGGTGCTGACGTCCGATATTCTGCCGCGCAGCGGTTTGTTCTATGCGCCGATGTTTGATTTTGAGGTGCGGCTGGTGCTGGCGCCGGATCACCGTCTGGCGCAGCTGGCCCACATCACGCCGGAAGATTTGGTCGATGAGGTGCTGATGATCTATCCGGTACAGCGTCAGCGGCTGGACGTGTGGCGTAACTTCTTACAGCCAGCCGGCGTCAGCCCGGCGCTGAAGAGCGTGGATAATACGCTGCTGCTGATCCAGATGGTGTCGGCCGGCATGGGCATTGCCGCGCTGCCGCACTGGGTGGTAGAGAGCTTTGAGCACCAGGGGCTGGTGGTGACGCGCACGCTGGGCGACGGATTGTGGAGCCGTTTATACGCGGCGATGCGCGACGGCGAGCAGCGGCAGCCGGTGCTGGAGGCCTTTGTGCGCTTTGCCCGTCAGCACGCCTGCGAGCACCTGCCTTACGTGCGCGATGCCTCGCGCCCCGGCTCCCTGCAGCCGGTCTCGTCCTGATGCCGCGGGCGGCCAATGTCGCCCGTGCTGTTATCCCCGCCCTGCCTGCTCTATAATGCGCCGCCTTAACCGCTACCGGAGAGTTTCACCATGACCAATAACGATGTGCTGCGCAGCGTGCGCTATATGCTGGATTTGAGCGACAGCAAAGTGGTGGAGATTTTTGCGCTGGCGGGCAGTGAAGTACCGCGTGAAGATGTGCAGGCGTGGCTGAAGAAAGATGACGATGAGGCGTTTCGTAAACTGCCGGATGTGCTGATGGGCTACTTCCTCAACGGTCTGATTTTCTACCGTCGCGGCAAAAGCGAAGACGCGCCGGCCCCGTCGATTGAGCGCCGCATGAACAATAATATCTTTCTCAAGAAGTTACGCATCGCCTTCGCGCTGAAAACCACCGATATCCCGGATATCTTACTGAAGGCTAACTTCAAGGTGTCACAGGCCGAGATCGGCGCGATTTTCCGTAACCCGGATCATAAAAATTATCGCGAGTGCGGTGACCAGATTCTGCGTAACTTCCTGAAAGGCTTAACGCTGATTCAGCGGCCATCGACACCCGCGAAAAAAAGCTAAGCGCCTGAACTGCCGCTTTTGGCCGTGTGTCCCAGTACCCAGCGTTTATGCACGTACAGGGACGCAAAAATCACTATCGCCCCGGCGATAAAGCTTGGCCAGTGCGGTTTCTCCTGCCAGATTGCCAGGTTCACCAGTAATCCTGCCGGCACGTGCATGTTGTTCATAATGCCCAGCGTCCCGGCATCGACCTGGGTCGCGCCGTAGTTCCACATGAAGTAACCCAGTCCGGACGCGACCACGCCCAGCCACACCAGCACGCCCCACTGCAGCGTGGTGGTCGGCAGCTTGTGCGGATTGCCCCAGATGCACCAGGCGATCACCGCGATCAGCACTGCGCCGAGATAGAACCACGAGAACGCGGTGTGCTGCGGCATCGGGCGCACTTCCTGCAGGCGCTTATAGCCCACCATGCCAATCGCAAAGCAAATGTTAGCCGCCTGCACCAGCAGCAGTCCGAACCAGAAATCATCGCTGACTTTGTCGTAGCGGATAATGGCCGCACCGAGCACCGCCAGCAGCGCGCTGAAGGCATAGCCAATGCGCAGCGGGCGCTTGCTGAGCAGGTCATAAATCAGCGTGACATACAGTGGCGTCATCACCGTAAACAGCAGAAATTCCGGCACGCTGAGATAGAGATAAGCCTCGAAGCTGATCAGATACATGATGCCTAATTGCAGCATGCCCACCAGCATATAGAGCAGCAACGTTGAGGCGCGGTAACCGCGCCAGCGCAGAAACGGCAGAAAAACCAGCGCCGCCAGGCCTAAGCGCATCAGCACCGAGAACCAGGTATCCACCTGCCCCGCCAGATACTCCCCGATTAAACTAAAAGAAAAAGCCCACAGAATGGTGGTAACGATCAGCAACAGCACGGTTATGCATCCTAAAGTTCAACACTGGCGCTAGTGTAAACAAACTACAGCGCGCTGGCGGGATAATCTGGTTGACAAGTGATGAAATTAAACACGATCGCATCTTCGCTGTCCGGTCAGCAGGCACGTGTTCGCATGGCGGGTTGACCGATGGGCGGCGATTTTTATGAGGCAGCGCGCCGTTTTCTCTGACAGAAATGCGCGAAATCCAACATTTACTGGTTTATATCGCTCTTTATTGTCATAAAACTGTAACATATGTGTCACACGTCACAGTAACTGCGCGTAACCATCACTATTCTGTGCGCGAAATGGAAAGGTTGCTTTCTGTTCGCTGTCGTACTTTTTTTGCCCCAACCTGCTGGGAATCGATAACTATATTGCGCCCTTGGAGGGCCATTCTGATGTTGAGTATTTTTAAACCTGCACCACACCAGCCCCAGGTGGCGGACGATCGCGTCGATCCGCTCTATCGTCGTCTGCGCTGGCAGATCTTCTTCGGCATTTTCTTTGGCTACGCCGCCTATTATCTGGTGCGCAAAAACTTTGCGCTGGCGATGCCTTACCTGGTCGAACAGGGCTTTTCCCGCGGCGACCTTGGCTTTGCCCTCTCCGGCATCTCCATCGCCTACGGTTTTTCCAAATTCATCATGGGATCGGTCTCGGATCGCTCCAACCCGCGGGTCTTTTTACCCGCCGGCCTGATTCTCGCCGCCGCCGTGATGCTGGTGATGGGCTTCGTGCCGTGGGCAACCTCGAGCATCATGGTGATGTTCGTGCTGCTGTTTCTGTGTGGCTGGTTCCAGGGCATGGGCTGGCCACCGTGCGGACGCACCATGGTGCACTGGTGGTCGCAGAAAGAGCGCGGCGGCATTGTGTCGGTATGGAACTGCGCGCACAACGTGGGTGGCGGTATTCCTCCGCTGCTGTTCCTGCTCGGCATGGCGTGGTTTAACGACTGGAAAGCCGCGCTCTATATGCCGGCGTTTGGTGCCATCCTCGTCGCCATCATCGCTTTTGCGCTGATGCGCGATACGCCGCAGTCGTGCGGGCTACCGCCGATTGAGGCATGGAAGAATGACTATCCGCCGGATTACAGCGAGAACCACGAACAGGAGCTGACGGCGAAGCAGATTTTCATGCAGTACGTGCTGCCGAATAAGCTGCTGTGGTACATCGCACTGGCCAACGTGTTCGTATATCTGCTGCGCTACGGCATTCTCGACTGGTCACCGACCTATCTGAAAGAGGTGAAGCACTTCACGCTGGATAAATCCTCGTGGGCCTATTTCCTGTACGAATACGCCGGGATTCCGGGCACGCTGCTGTGCGGCTGGATGTCGGACAAGGTATTCCGCGGCAATCGCGGCGCCACCGGGGTATTTTTCATGACGCTGGTGACCATCGCCACCATCATTTACTGGCTGAACCCGCCGGGCAATCCGGGCATAGATATGATCTGCATGATCGTCATTGGCTTCCTGATCTACGGTCCGGTGATGCTGATTGGTCTGCACGCGCTGGAGCTGGCACCGAAAAAAGCGGCCGGCACTGCGGCAGGCTTTACCGGTCTGTTCGGCTATCTCGGCGGATCGGTGGCAGCCAGTGCGATTGTCGGTTACACCGTGGATTTCTTCGGCTGGGACGGCGGTTTCTTAGTGATGATTGTCGGATCGGTGCTGGCGGTGGTGTTACTGCTGCTGACCATGGTCAGCGAGCATCGCCACAAGCAGCAGCAGGCGTAATCTGAGCGGGCCGGTGCATACCGGCCCGTTTTATTCAGGCGAGGAACAATTTGCGCAGCGTCTGCGGCACCGCGTCATCGGCGTTGCTGCCAATCACTTCCAGCGTCGGCAGGGTATCTTTCAGGCGCTGATGGGCGTTACGCATGATGCAGCCTTTGCCCGCCATACTCAGCATCTCGACATCATTCATGCCGTCGCCAAACGCGATGCACTCTTTCAGCGAATAGCCCAGCTGTTTCGCCACCGCTTCCAGCGCGTGCCCTTTCGAGACGCCGCCAGCCATCACTTCCAGACAGGTGGGCAGCGAGAAACTGACGTTAACCCGGTCACCCCAGCGCGCTTCAATCGCCTGTTCCAGCGGAACCAGATGCTCCGGATCGTCGCAGGTGAAGAACACTTTGCTGATGCCGTCGGTGGCCAGCATGCCGGGCTGATACACCTGATAGGTGAACACCGATTCCTGGAAAAACTCCGCTTCCTGCGGATTATGGCGGCTGATGTGCCACTCATCGTCGCGGTAAACGTGCGTCAGGATTTTCTCATCGTGATACTTCAGGCCATACAGCTCGCTGGCGATATCGCTGTCCAGATTGTGGCTGAACACCAGTTCGCCATCGGCGTTATGCACGCGCGCGCCGTTTGAGGTGATCATATACGCCGGAATGCCGAGCTTATCGCGCATCTGACCGACGTCGATGTAGTGGCGTCCGGTGGCAAAGATAAAATGCACATCGCGCGCCACCAGTTCCTGCAGCGTGGTGCGGGCAAACGGCGTCAGACGATGTTGCGGAGAAAGCAGCGTGCCATCCAGGTCGGATGCAACGATGTGGTACATGTAGGCCTCTGGTATTGATGTCTAAGAATACATTAGTCACGGTGGCGCTGATAAAAGTCGACCACCGCATTGAGCGCTTCGGCGCGCATGGCGTCTGTTTCAAACAGGATCTCGTGACGCGCGCCCTGAATGATGTAAGGCGTGGTGCCTTCCACCGCATGTCCCGCTGCCGCCATGGCTTCACAGAACAGATCCTGCGCGCGGTTATCCACCACGTCGTCTTCACTGGCCTGCAGCAGCAGAATCGGTGTCGTAATCTGCGCCACCTGATTAAGGATATGGCGTCCGGCCTGAATCCCTTCCCGCACCCAGTGATAGGTAGGGCCGCCGACGCGAATCGCCGGATCGTCGGCATAAAAACGCAGATTGCGACGATAGCGTTCGCGACTGTGCGTCAGCCGGTTAATGCCAAACGGGCTGGCGCGCCAGCGTCCGGTGCCCAGCGCGTAGCCGTCGCGCAGCGCGGGCAGCTTTTCCGCCCAGTCGAGAATACGGTGCGCCAGAAACGGCGGCAGCGGCAGCACGATACCAAACATCGGCGCACAAAACACCGCCGCGTGGAAGGCCTGCGGCTGACGCGCCAGAAACAGCGCCACAATTGCGCCGCCCATCGAGTGCGCCAGCACGTAGCGCTGCTGATAGTGATGGCTGACGATCTCTTTCAGATACAGCGTTTCCAGATCGTCGACATAATCGCTGAACTCCACCACGTGACCGCGATGCGAATCGGCCAGCAGCCGGTCTGAACGCCCCTGACCGCGATGGTCGATAATCACCACATCGTAGCCGCAGTGGAACAGGTCATAGGCCAGCTCGGGGTATTTGATGTAGCTTTCAATGCGTCCGGGCACAATCAGGATGACACGCCGGTGTTGCGGTGAGGTGAAGCGCACATAGCGAATGGTCAGATTGCCCACGCCGCTGAATTCACACTCTTCACGCTGACGCCAGAAGTCGAGCAGCGGACCGGTAGCAAAGGCTGAAAAAGCGTGCTCACGTCCGAGCCAATCCTGTTTATGCTGCTGCATCCGTCCCCCTGAAAAAACGTCAAACGCGGCCCTGCACTTAATAGCGCAGCGCGATTTTCTGGCGTATTGTGTCACACTTCACTCTCTTCAGGGAATGTCACCCATGACCATTGAATGGTGGTTAACCTACCTGTTAACCACGACCATCCTCAGCCTCTCGCCCGGTTCCGGCGCGATCAACACCATGAGCACCGGCATCAGCCACGGCTATCGCGGTGCGGCAGCCTCAATTACCGGATTACAGCTGGGTCTCGCCGTGCATATTGTGCTGGTGGGCGCCGGTCTGGGCGCGCTGTTTTCGCAGTCGGTGCTGGCGTTTGAGGTACTGAAATGGGCGGGCGCGGCCTATCTGGTGTGGCTTGGCATTCAGCAGTGGCGCTCAGCGGGCGGAATCGATCTCAATGCGGTGGCCAAAGCGATGCCGCGTCGTCGTCTGTTTCAGCGCGCGCTGCTGGTGAATCTCACCAATCCGAAGAGCATTGTGTTTCTCGCCGCGCTGTTTCCGCAGTTTATCGTGCCGCACCAGCCGCAGCTGATGCAGTATCTGGTGCTCGGCGTGACCACCATCGTGGTCGACATCATTGTGATGATTGGTTACGCCACGCTGGCGACGCGCATTGCTGGCTGGATCAAAGGTCCGAAGCAGATGAAGCTGCTGAACCGGGTGTTTGGTGGCTTGTTTATGGCGGTCGGCGCACTGCTGGCCAGCGCACGTAAAATGGCGTAACGATTGGCACTGATCGTAGCGGCACGCTTTATCGCGCCCAGTTGAAACGCGCAATAAATTGCGCCGCTACGGTTCGGGATCTTATCGGGAGATGATGAGGTGAATACCAAACCCGGCAAACAGCACGCCCGCCATACCGTCCACCCACTTCGCCATCCGCTGATACTTATCGCGCATCCACGGCAGGGCAAAAATCGCCGCCACCAGGGTAAACCAGGCAAAGGTTTCACCGACGATCAGCAGGAACAGGCCCCAGCGCTCAATCGCGCCCACATCGTTGCCCACGAACAGTGAAAACACACTGCCGAAGTAGATGATGGCTTTCGGGTTAGACAGGTTGGTGAGAAACCCTTTGAGGAAGCTCATGCCACGCTTTGGCAGCTCAACCACCGGCGCTTCCGTATGAGGTTGCTTGTGACGCTGACGCGCTGAGCGCAGCAGCTGCCAGCCCATCCACAGCAGATACAGCCCGCCACCGACCATGATGATTTCATGCAGCCACGCCATTTTCTCCAGAATCAGATGCAGGCCCATCAGCGCGACACCGGCCCAAATCACAATCCCCAGCGTAATGCCGAGCACGCCCATCATCGCCTCTTTGCGCGAGCGGCTGGCGGCGGTCTGTGAGACAAAAAAGAAGTCCGGTCCCGGACTCATCAGCGCAACCAGATGCACCAGCGCGACGGTGGCAAATAACATCAGCATGGTTTATTTCCCTTATTCTTCATCAAGATGTTCTTTGATCATCAGCAGGAACGGCTTACCGAAGCGCTCCAGTTTGCGATGACCGACCCCGTTCACGCTCAGCATCTCTGAAGCGCTGACCGGCATTTGTTCTGCCATTTCAATCAGCGTGGCGTCGTTAAACACCACGTAAGGCGGAATATTCTCTTCATCGGCGATGGCTTTACGCAGCTTACGCAGCTTGGCGAACAGCTTGCGATCGTAATTGCCGCCGTAGACTTTTGGCGCGCTGCTGCGGCTTTTCACCGTCACGGTACGCGGTACCGCCAGCATCAGCGGCACTTCAGCGCGCAGCACCGGGCGCGCGGCCTCGGTGAGCTGCAGCGCCGAGTGCATGGCGATGTTTTGCGTCACCATGCCCAGATGGATCAGCTGGCGCAGCACGCTGACCCAGTGCTCCTGACTCTGCTCGCGCCCAAGGCCGTACACCGGCAGTTTGTCGTGGCCGTTATCGCGGATGCGCTGGTTGGTTGAGCCGCGCAAAACTTCAACAATATAGCTCATCCCAAAACGCTGCCCGGTACGATAAATGCCCGACAGCGCTTTTTGCGCTTCGACCAGGCCGTCATAGCGACGCGGCGGATCGAGGCAGATATCGCAGTTGCCGCACGGCTGCTGGCGACCTTCACCAAAGTAGTTAAGCAGCACCAGACGACGGCAGGTTTGCGCCTCGGCAAACGCGCCCATGGCGTTGAGTTTGTGGCGTTCAATATCCTGCAGCGGCCCGGGCGCTTTCTCTTCCAGACACTTACGCAGCCACGCCATGTCGGCCGGGTCGTACAGCATCATCGCTTCCGCCGGCAGGCCATCACGCCCGGCGCGGCCGGTCTCCTGATAGTAGGATTCGATATTACGCGGAATGTCGAAGTGCACCACAAAACGCACGTTGGGCTTGTTGATGCCCATGCCGAAAGCCACGGTCGCGACCACGATTTGCAAATCGTCACGCTGAAACGCTTCCTGCACGCGTGCGCGCTGCTCGCTGTCGATGCCGGCATGATAAGCGCCAACGCTGATGCCGCGACTCTGCAGACGCGCAGCGGTGTCTTCCACTTTGGCGCGGCTGTTACAGTAGATGATGCCGCTTTTGCCGCGCTGATCCTGCACATAGCGCAGCAGCTGCTCGGTGGGCTTGAACTTCTCCACCAGCGTGTAGCGAATGTTGGGACGGTCAAAACTGCTGATCTGAATCAGCGGATCGTGCATCTGCAGCAGATGCACGATGTCGTTACGCGTGGCTTCATCGGCGGTGGCGGTCAGCGCCATCACCGGCAGCTGCGGAATGCGCTGGCGCAGCTGACCGAGCGCGCCATATTCCGGACGGAAATCGTGGCCCCACTGCGAAATACAGTGCGCTTCATCGACGGCCAGCATCACCGGATTCCAGTGCTGCAGGGTGTCGAGGAAGTTATCCATCATCAGACGTTCCGGCGCGATGTACAGCAGCCGCAGTTTGCCGCTGCGGCAGTCCGCAAACACCTGCTGCTGCTGCTCACGCGTCTGCGTCGAGTTAAGGCACGCCGCCGCCACGCCGTTCGCCAGCAGCTGATCGACCTGATCTTTCATCAGTGAAATCAGCGGCGAAACCACCAGCGTCAGCCCTTCGCGCACCAGCGCCGGGATTTGATAGCACAGCGATTTGCCGCCGCCGGTCGGCATCACCACCAGGCAGTCGCGCCCTGACAGCGCGGTTTCGATGATGGTTTGCTGACCCGGACGGAACTGCTGATAGCCGAAGGTATCCTGTAATACCTGCTGCGCCAGCATTTCCTGATTAAGCACTGCCGATGTTGCCACGGTAATCCTGTTTTGACTGGTTAGAACAGATCGTTAAGCGTTACGCCGACGCCAAGACGCGTCTGGCGATGGTTATAGTCAATAAGGGATTCACCATAACCGCTGAACAGCTGCGTGTAAAAGCGCACGTGTTCAGAAATCGGATAGCTCCACGCGAAGGTGGCACCGCCGTAGCCGCTATTCCAGTTGTAGTTGCCTTCCACGCTGAAAATGCTGTCGCCGAGCATATAGCCCAGCTTCGCGCGGTAGTAGCCCATGTATTTGGTGATGTCCGGGTTATCGTCGTTGCTGGCACTTTCCGGCAGACGATACCAGGGTTTGATTTCCGCCAGGAAGTTGCCATTCTCCGCCATCAGACGGGCGTAAGCGCGGTTCCAGCTGCGTGACGTGGGATCGCTGCGGCCATTTGACTGATGATTCAGACCCAGCTCGACGTCGCGTAATGTCCAGCCGCCCAGCGAATAGTCGGTGGCCCAGCCGAGAAAAATCTGCGGCTCATAGTTGGTTTCACGAAACGGTGATGAAGCCCCCCGGTTCGACAGCTGCCACCAGGAGCGCTGAGTATACGACGCGGCCAGCACCGAGTTGTCACCCAAAATGCCGCGCCACAGCGGAAACGCCAGGCTGAGCTGGAATTTTACTTCATCCTTTTTCGCTTTGTCTGCCCAGTTGTAAGAGGAAATCGCCTCTTTATTCATGTCGCTGGTGTAGGTGTAAAGCAGATAGTTATTTTCATAGGGATAAAGCACGAATGGGTTATCGTGTTTTTCCAGCAGGTTAGCGATAATACTGCCCTTCACTGCTGGTGCGTCATGAACCTCTTTCACGGTGGCTTCATCGGCCTGCGCCAGCGCAGGAACCATAAATGCCGCGGCCAGCAAGGCGTACTGCTTACGCATAGAATTCTCCAGAGCGCTGCAAAAGTTATCGTCGGGCGACGGTTCAAAAAGCACGCCATTCTACACGCAAACCCGGTGGTTGATTAGCGCGGATTTCTGAAACTGGAAAGCGGCGCGAACGCGGCATAATATACTCAATTCTTTAACATCTTAAGGCAGGAAAAATGTCATCCCCGATGCTGACACAGCAGGAAGCGCGCCGGCTGATTGGCGAAATTTTTGTCTATCACATGCCGTTTAATCAGGCACTGGGCCTTGAGCTGGATCGCCTTGAAGCCGATTACGCCGAACTCGGCTTTGCCAATAAAACCATGCTGGTGGGTAACGCCGCGCAGCAGATTCTGCACGGTGGCGTGATTGCCTCAGTGCTGGATGTTGCCGCCGGGCTGGTGTGCGTCAGCCATGCGCTGTCGCGCCAGCAGAGCATCAGCGAAGAGGAGCTGCGTCAGCGCTTGTCGCGCATGGGCACCATTGATATGCGCGTCGACTACCTGCGCCCGGGCCGCGGCGAGCGCTTTGTCGCCACCAGCAGCCTGCTGCGCGCCGGGAATAAAGTCGCGGTTGCGCGCGTCGAATTGCACAATCAGCAGGGCGATTACATCGCCACTGCGACTGCGACCTATCTTATTGGTTAACTTCGCGCGGCCTGCCACACTCGCCGCTTTCTGGAATAGATGATGGATACGCAACAAACGCGTCAGGGCATTTTTTATGCGCTGGGCGCTTACTTTATCTGGGGCATCGCACCGGCCTACTTCAAGCTGGTCAAAGAGGTGCCACCGACGGAAATTATGACCCACCGTGTGATTTGGTCGGCCCTGTTTATGCTGGGACTGATTACCCTGAGCCGCAGCTGGCGTCAGGTGCGCAGCGTGCTGGCCCAGCCGAAAAAAGTGCTGCTGCTGGCGCTGACCGCACTGACCATCGGCGGCAACTGGCTGCTGTTTATCTGGGCGGTGAATAATCAGCATATGCTGGAGGCCAGCCTCGGCTACTTTATTAACCCACTGATTAACGTGGTGTTTGGCATGCTATTTCTGCGTGAGCGCTTCCGCCGCCTGCAGTGGCTGGCGGTGCTGCTGGCGGCCACCGGCGTGCTGGTGCAGCTGTGGCAGTTCGGTTCGCTGCCGGTCATCGGCCTCGGCCTGGCGCTGAGCTTCGCGCTGTACGGACTGGTGCGCAAGAAGATTCAGGTAGATGCACAGAGCGGTATGCTGATTGAAACCGCGTGGCTGTTCCCGCTGGCGGCCATCTATCTGTTTGGCTTTGCCGACAGCGCCACCAGCCACCTCAGCGCTAATCCGCTCAGCCTGAACCTCAAGCTGATCGCCGCCGGCATCATTACCACCATTCCGCTGATGCTGTTCGCCGCCGCCTGCGCGCGCCTGCGCCTGTCGACGGTCGGTTTCTTTCAATATCTGGGGCCGACGCTGATGTTCCTGCTGGCGGTGCTGTTTTACGGTGAGAGCCTGACGCCGGATAAAATGGTGACCTTCGGCTTCATCTGGCTGGCGCTGGCGATCTTCATTCTGGACGCGCTGCTGTTTTCAGCCCGCACGCGCGTGCGCATAGCGTGAGATAAAACGGGCCATCGCCGGGCCGGTGAGCAGAATGGTAAACAGACGCAGCGTCTGCAGCGCCATGACAAACGCGATATCGACCCGGCTGCCAGCAGCAATAATCGCCACCGTATCCAGCCCGCCCGGGCTGGTTGCCAGATAAGCGGTCATCAGATCGACGTGCAGCACGCGCGTCAGCATCCACGCCAGCCCCCCGCACAGCAGCATCAGGCCGATAATCGAGGCGATCATTTGCGGTAGCGTGCGCAGCGCCAGCAAAAAGATCGGCCGGGTAAAGCGCAGGCCAACGCTCCAGCCGATCAGCGCATAGGCCAGTGCCAGCAGCCACTCCGGCACCTGCAGCGTCGCGACACCTGTTCCGTGCAGCGTGGCACCCATCAGCGCCGGCAGCAGCAGCGCGCCGGACGGGATACGCAGTTTCTGCCCCAGCCACGCGCCCGCCACCATCACCAGCAGCGTCAGCACGAAGCCACTGTGCAGCGGCGGCAGCCAGACAATGTGGGCGGCAGCACCGCTGCTGCCGAGGCCGATGCGGGCCACCACGGCCGCGGCGGTAGCAACAAACAGCACGCGCAGATATTGCATAAACGCCACCAGCCGCACGTCGGCGCCGAAATCGCCCGCCATCGCCACCATTGCGGACGCGCCGCCCGGCGACGATCCCCACGCGCCGGTCGGTCCCGGCAGCGAGCTAAAGCGCACCAGCAGAAAACCGGACAGCCCGCTGGCCGCCAGCGTCAGCAGCAGCACCGCCAGCACCACCGGCCAGTCATCGAGCAGCGGTGAGAGGATCGCAGGCGACAGGCTCTGGCCGATCATGCAGCCCAGCACCGCCTGTGCCAGCACGAACAGCCGTTTGTCGATGCGCACGGTTGCGCCGCTCAGACCCATAATGGTACCGACAATCATCGGACCGAGCAGCAGTGCAGCCGGCAGGTGCAACAGCTGCAACAGGCAGCCCAGCACCAGCGAAGCCGTCAGCAGCAGCGCCCACTGCTGCCGCAAAGAGAAACGCGCCATAAGGAGGAAATCAGAAAGTGAGTTTAGGCAACAGGTTAGCAGATTAGCGCTGGCGCGTCAGGGGTAAGGCCACGGATAGCGATGGAGACGGTCGTCATGAATGACGACCCTACGACGGCCTGGCAGGTTGAACAGAACGCGCGGGCGTAAAGTTAACGGTATGTATGCATAACCGGTGCGTTAACCCATAGGGTGCGCATTAATGCACAACCGGTGCGTTAACCCGTGGGGTGCGCATTAATACACAATCGGTGCATTAACCCGTAGGGTGCGCATTAATACACAATCGGTGCGTTAACCCGTAGGGTGCGCATTAATGCGCACCCT